>NZ_CEXQWX010000006.1:0-85358 GCF_982718395.1 Carboxylicivirga sp. | reverse complement strand
GTGAGTTCCTGGCAGATGTGCCATACGGGTCGTATACCTATACGATGGAGAAAGACTGTTATGTAACAGCAACCGGAAGTGTAACAGTAGATTGTAATGGAGGAGCGAATGTAGAGGTAACAGATGCACCAGTTATGGCCACGACCAACAATGTATATTTCTGGATTGGTTCCCCAATGGCAATGCTTGATGTAACAGTGACCTTAACCGATGGAGCAGATTACACAGAGAGTTTTGTGACTTCAGAGATGTGGGGTGGTGAGTTCCTGGCAGATGTGCCATACGGGTCGTATACCTATACGATGGAGAAAGAAGGTTATGTAACGGCAACCGGAAGTGTAACAGTAGATTGTAACAACGGGGCCAACATAGAAGTGACTGATGCTCCAGAAGTACCAACTTCAATCGGTAACACCGAAGCTTCAGTAGTATTGATTTATCCAAATCCTGCAGTTGATGTTATTAATGTTAGTTCATCATCAGCTATTGTTAATGTTGAAGTTTACAACATCAATGGAGCCAAGCAAAAGCAGGTAACAGGTGAAGACATTAAGCAAATTAATATTTCAGAATTAGCAAAAGGATTATACATCATAAAAACAACCGATGTAAATGGAAAGACATTATTAACCAAGGTTAATAAGTTTTAATCTGTGCCGGAAACTACCCTCTCAAAGGAGAGGGTAGATTTTCAAAATATGCTAATGAACGATTTTTGAAATAACCTGAAGTGGATTGCTGGTATTAGTAAGAAATATCCAGGAGACAAAATAAAACTAAGACAATGATACGAGCATGTAAAATTGACATCAAAACATATTTAACCAGGGGTGGCAATTTACTTGAGAGTTCATTACTATAAATAAAGTATTAAAAAACTGGCAAATGAAAGTAAGTGATAAGTGTATGAATTTTAAGTGTTTGTTGGCACTTGTGTTTCTTTTACCGTATTTGACATCATGTCAAAAGGATGAAACCGAGGATACTACTCCCCCCGAAGCCATTATAAGTTTGCCAACCGATAATACGGTATACTACCGCGGCAACACCCTTATGTTCACCGGGCATTTCACGGATGACATTGAGTTGAAAGAATGTACCTTTTACCTTGCTCAGGGTCTAAAAGCTACAAGAGGCTGGGATGAACCATGGGAACCAGACCCACAAACTTTTCCTTTGTCAGGTAAAGAAGATAGTCTTGTAGAACAACACCTGTTTCAGTTGACTATACCCGGAGACATCATGGCAGGTAACTATATACTAAGAGTATTAACAGTTGACATGACGTTAAACTATAGCACTACAGAGATACCAATAACCATTAAGTAGTTAATCAATAACATAAGATAGAATCTTAATAATCAAAGAATAACTAAATAAAGACTTATAAAAAAATCGACATGAAGCATGTATTAACATATCTGCTCTTGCTGTGTATTGCTTTTTCACAACCTGTTTTGGCACAAAACAAAAACATATCAGGTTCAGTAAAAGACAAAAATAACGGAGAGCCGATGATTGGTGTTACCATTATTGTGAAAGGAACAACAAATGGTACTGTTACTGATTTTGAAGGTAACTACAACTTACAAATACCAGATGATGCACAAGTGCTTGTTTATTCATTTATTGGGTATAAGAAACAAGAAGTAAGTATTAACGGACAAACAGAAATCAATATTCTTTTAGAGCCCGACAATGAAACGATTGATGAAGTTGTGGTGAACGGAGGATATATCAAGCAAAAGAAAGGTGCTTATACTGGTTCAGTGGAGGTTGTTGAAGCAGAAAAGCTTGAACAGATTCCGGTTGTTAGTTTTGATCAGGCGTTGCAAGGGCAAGCGGCCGGTGTTGTAGCAACAAGTTCATCAGGTGCTCCAGGCTCTTCAGCTACAATCCGCGTTCGCGGGACCAGTTCAATCAATGCTGGTAATTCGCCATTATATATCATGGATGGAGTTCAAATTACAGCCGGGCAATTTAGTTCAATCAATACTAATGATATTAAAAGCCTGACTGTTTTGAAAGATGCGACTGCAACTTCATTATATGGTTCAAGAGCAAGTAATGGTGTTATTTTAATTGAAACAAAAAGAGGTGATGGTAGTGGTAAAACCTCTTTTCAATACCGGGGGCAGTATGGAGTTAGTCAGGTAGTCCGTGATAACTTCGATATGATGAATACTGCTGAAAAAATACAATATGAAGAAGATTTAGGCCTTAAGGAATATACACCTGAGGAAAAACTTGCATTGTTAAGAATTGATACTAATTGGTTCGATGAGGTTTTGTACAATGCCATGTCTCAATCGCATGAGATTGCTGTAAGCGGAGGTAACGAAAAAACTCGTTTTTACCTGTCAGGTGGCTACCTTTTTCAGGATGGTATTATGCCTCGATCAGATTTTGAACGCTTTACCTTACGCTTAAACCTGGACAACAAGATTTCTGAAAAAAGCAACTTTGGTATCAACCTGATGCTGGGGCAGGAGATGAAGAACAATACCAATACAGTAGCTAATAGTCTTCTTAACCCAATTTTCGCCGCACGTATGCTTAATCCTTATTTATACAATAAAAACGAGGATGGCTCGTATAATTCAGATGGCTTTCCCTACGGAGTTAACCCCCTGGAAGAGCTGTCCCTCAATGAGAATGACGCACAAACTTTAAAAATCGTAGGTGGTGGATTTTTCGATATAGAACTGGTTAAGAATCTGGTATACAAATTTAATATTGGTTTGGATTTTTATTATAGGACAGGACGTTCTTACATTAACCCTCTTGCATATGGAGGAGCTGGTGTACAAGGCTCCATAACTGAAGCTTTTAGGCGTAATTACCGTCTGATGCCTACCAATACATTAACCTACAAGTTACAGCTTAACCAAAATCATAACTTTACACTTTTAGCTGGTCAGGAGGCTTTGATAAACGAATATAAATCTTTAAGTGTTGGCTCAAAAAACTTACCTACAAATGGTCTTAATCAGGTATCGTTAGGTACATTGATTAATAGTTGGGGAGGTGGAATGAGTGAATATACAATGGCCTCATTCTTCGGAAACTTTAATTACAATTATAAATACAAATACTTAGCTGATTTTAGTTTACGTCGCGATGGTTCTTCTCGATTTGGAGCAAACAACCGTTGGGGTACTTTCTGGAGTGCCGGTATTGGTTGGAACATTCAGGAAGAAGAGTTATTTAAGAGTATTAGCTGGATAGATCAACTGAAGATTAGAGCAAGTATTGGTGAAACAGGAAATAATAACATTGGTAACTATCAGCAGGCAGAGCTATTTTATTTCGGCTCTTATCAAAACCAACAGGCCACATACTATGGTCAGTACGGCAACCCTGATTTAACCTGGGAAAAGAAGATTAAGGCCAATGTTGCTCTGGATTTTGCATTTTTACGTCGGTATAGAGCTAAAGTTGAATTGTATAAGGAAGACACCAAAGACATGTTATTCTATATTCCATATTCATGGACAAGTGGTGTAGGTGGTCGAATGGAAAATATTGGAGAAATGACCAATAAAGGTATTGAGGTAGAGTTTGATCTCAATCTGATACAAACACAAAATTTCAACTTCAATGTTAATACCAATATGGCTTATAACCGAAATGAGGTAACCAAGCTTTATGGTGGTTTAACTGAGTTAGATCAAACATCAACACTTATTCAGGTTGGTAAACCACTTGGCACATTTTACATGACTGAATGGGCTGGAGTAGATGCCTCTAATGGTAAGGGTTTATGGTACAAAAAAGATGGAACGGTGACTGACTTTTACTCAGATAGCGATCGGGTATTACAGGATGGTAAATCATTTATCGCACCGTTAACAGGTGGTTTAAGAACAACAGCAACCTATAAAAACCTTTCGATTTCAGCATTCTTTACTTGGATGGCCGAAAAGTATCTGGTTAATAACACACGTTACTTCACAGAAAGCCATGGAATGTTTACCAGTTATAACCAAAGTAAAGATATGCTTGACTATTGGAAAGAACCCGGTGATATTGCCATTAACCCACATCCAAAATATCAGGATAATCAGTTTGACACGCGTTTGTTGGAGAATGCCTCATTTGTGCGTTTGAAAAACCTTAACATCGCTTATAATCTGAACTTAAACAAACTGATGGGGACGAATACTTTCAATGCCGCTAAAATATATGTTCAAGGGCAAAACCTGTTTACATGGACAGGTTACAAAGGGCTTGATCCTGAGTTTCATGGAGCAAACGAGTTGAACATGTATCCCAATGTTAAAACCTTTACAGTGGGTGTTGATTTAAGTTTCTAAATTAAAAATGAAGAAAATGAAAAATATTAGATTCATTATAGCTTTAATTGTGAGTGTGCCGTTGTTGGTGGGGTGTGATGATTTTTTCAACTTAAAGCCATCAGATGCTATTCCTACTGAAGACGCATTGAATACAGTAGCAGATGCACAAATGATTATGAATGGTGTGTATTCAGGTTTTAAGAGCAGCGATTCATACGGAACAGCCTTGACTATTTATCCTGCATTAATGACAGATGCTGCGCTTGCGACTACTTTTTTCACTAATCAACACGGTAATGCCTACGCATGGAAACTATATCCGGGTTCTAGTGAAGTTGCTGGCATGTGGATGACTTCTTATGCTGCTATTTATAATGCAACCTTTATAATTAACAATATTGATGGTGTTGAGGGCAGCGAAGACAAAATAAAGCAAATTAAAGGGGAAGCTTATGTCGCAAGGGCATTACTGCATTACAACCTGGTGCGTTTGTTTGGAAAGGCATATTCACAGGCCGATGATGACGATTTAGGTGTTCCATACGTAACCGAAAATAAAGTAGCTCAACCCAAACGTAACACGGTTAAGGAGGTGTATAACTATATTATTGACGATATTGAAATGGCGATCAACCATTTACCATCCATATACGATCAAACTTATTTCTCATTAGAGTTTGCATATGGTTTAATGGCACGGGTTGCCTTGGATATGGAAGATTATTATCCAGCTGTAGATTATGCAAGCAAGGTTATTGATAGTTCTATATTTTACCTGTCGAGTGGGTTTAATTATATTAATATGTACGTTCATGATGCAGGAAGTGAAATTATTTGGAAAGTTGGATATACGCCAACTGACGCAGGGGCAGCACCCGGATATAATTTCTATAACAGAAATGGACCTACTCAACTCCCTTCACCCGATTATATACCTGCACAATGGTGGCTCGATGAGTTGGCTGAGTACAACGATATTAGAAAAAACAATATTGTATACACGCAAACAGGTTTTGGCTGGAATGGATTATTACTCCAAAAATACCCAACCAATCCGTCTTTCGATCAACAGGGGTTAAATATGCCCAAACCCATGCGATTGGCTGAAATGTACCTGATCAGAGCAGAGGCATACGCTTTTCTGAATAATGATGATGAAGCTGCTGATGATATGGAAACACTCATGGCATATAGAATTGATCCCGCACCAGTTGTGGAGCAGAAAGGCGATGCTTTAAAAGCATTGATCGAGAAAGAAAGACGTAAAGAATTGATGTTTGAAGGATTCCACTGGTTCGATCTAAAACGCAAAGGTTTAGGGTTTAAACGTGAACCTCAACCCAATACTAACGTGGCTAATGATCTGGAGATACCAGCTGATGACTTTCGTTGGCAATGGCCAATACCAACTGTTGAGTTAAACGGAAATGAAAACATTGAACAGAACGAGGGGTATTGATCTTAAATTAGAACACAAATGAAAAAAATAGTATATAATATCAATGTGTTATTTGCATTGATAATTCTGTTAGGCTCATGTGCAAACAATGATATTGAGCCTTATAACGGGCCATCTCAAATCCATTTCATTGAAATGAGTAGCAATGAATTGGTTGATGATACGAATCCTGTTTTTATAGTAGAAGTAGGTGTAACCAAAGCAGTTGATCAGGATCGAACTTTTGATGTGGTGGTAGATTCAGATGTATCATCTGCTATAGAGGGAGTTAATTTTGAACTGTTAACTCCAAATGTAACAATTGCAGCGGGTGAAGTAATAGCAGAAGTACAAGTAAAAGGATTGTTTGAATCGGCAGAACCAGAAGGTGTATTATTGAGGTTAAATCTAGCTGCCGGCAATACTATTGACGTTGCAAGCTTCAGAAATAGTTATGATCAAATGCTTTTTAAGCAATGTGACTTTAATCGCGATGCTTTTATTGGCAGATATACGGTTTATGAGCATTCTATCTTTGGTGAGTTTGAATATGAGGTTAATGCTACAGCAGGACCTGATGACTACTCGATTTACATTGATGGTTTTTGGGGTGAACAAAACACGGCTGTACAAATCATGTTTAACCCTAGAGACGGATTCTGCAGTGTACCTAATCAATTCTTTTATACGGATCCGGAAAATGAACCGCAATACCAGAATTATTGGGTGAGAAGCACCAACCCTGGAGTATATAATGCTTGCTTAGGTAGCATTGAAGGTATTGAATATCATGTTTATCCAGAAGATCAGTTAAATTCATATTGGGACATAGGAACCTTTGATATGCAAAAAATTGAAGAATAAGGACTAACCCCGTATTTTAATCAATGTAGGCTGTCTTAAATAGAAGGCAGCCTTTTTTATTGGTTAAAGTGCATCTAATAAAAACGTTCACCTTCTGGTTACTTCTAATAGATTTATTTACCCGTGGAATATGAAATATGTTTGTAGCTAAAATAGATGAGATACTAAGAACCATATCTAGATATAGACATTAATAAGGTATTAATACGCGACTCCAAAGGGTTTTATTGCCCTGATGTTAAGAATAACATTATTTGCTGCCAAAACAGGGCCATTAGTAAGTTTTTTGTGAGGCACTATATCGGCAGAAATAGGAGCTTTAGTAACTTATGCATATGAATATACAATTGAGATAGTTGCTCCTGAAATGATTATTTATGCTCGCATTTTATATTCTCGGTATGACTATGTTATGCAATGAAAGAAGCTTGGTCACACAACAGTTACTATTGATGGAGTACCTTGTCACCTAATTTCAAACAATGATGCTGATTTACATCTAAAGCAATCAATTCATGATGGTTTTGCTATATAAGACCTTTCATTAGAAAATATGAACAGAGTTGGTATTGTGAGATACTTGTCAGCTAAATTAATTGTTGGATTTTGTCTCATATTTAATATCTCATCCGATTTTCCCCTACTTTATATCATTTTTTGCATCATGAAGAGGCATAAATTCAGATAGAAATATTCTTGATCACACCTGAGGTTATTTTAGTTCATAAATGTTTTTTGTGAGGTTGTTATTTGAAGTCTATCAGTGTATTACGATTTTATGTGTGAGGTTGTATATACTGGTTTTAGTGTAAAAGCTGAGGTTTTATTAACGTTGGGCTGAGGTTCCACTATGGCACTATTTTTTGTTTTCAGGGTTTAAAAGAGCTGTTTTGTTATAGCCGGATAGGATATTTTTTCTGGGTATGAATAATAGAATAGATATCCAATAGGGAGATAATTAATCCGGATGTTATTTATGAATCTACTTTAGCAGGTCTTCAACTGGTGGAGACTTGTATTAATTTTAAAATTTAATACTATGAAAAGAAATTTTTTACCCTTAATCTTTTTATTCATTTATGTCGTTGCAGGATATGCTCAGCCTGTAGGGATTGAGCCAGATACCTATCTACGCAATAGTGAGCAAGGTAGCTTTAAAGAGGCCAATCTTTATAACACGGGTATTGTGTATATTTTAAACAACGGAAGCAATGATGTGGTTTCTTATGCATTGGATGAAGAAAACTATACCCAGGCAGATGTTTTAGATCAGGATATGACAAAATACCTACAAGGATGGACAGATGATCCAATGTCCTTTTATCAGGGTAAGTTTACTTCAGAGTCGGATTATTCCCAGGTTAGAATATTAAATAATGGTACGGCATCTGGCTTATTTATTAGCGCTGATGGCACTAACCTTAACGTTGCCGGCATTGTTAAAGCTCCATATAGTACTGGAGCAAGATATTACAATTTTATTAATGGAGGATACAGTCCCTTTGCAAGAACGTTTCTTTTAAACGTACAGGAAACAAATGGTACTGTAGCCGGGACATCAACGCTAGCTGAAGATCCGGCATTTGGAGGTATGGCTTTAAATACCAATGTAAACAATACAGGTGAGGTTCCTACAATATTCATCGATCAGAGTTTATATTTTGCAACACCTCTAGCAGCAGGCTTTGGAAGTGAAGCTCTAATTAAAATCAATTATGATGAAGCTGGCAGCACTATCAGTAAATTTGCCCAATTTGAGTCAGGGTCTGCAGCTAAATGGAGTCATTTGGCTGCTAATGACACTTATATATTTGCTACCAGCTATAATGCTTCTGTTCCTGGAACTGAGCCAATGACATTCATAAACCTTAGTGACCCTACTCAGATTACAACTTCAACGGCTCATAATTTCTACGATACCGAATTAATTGAAAGTAACAATAAGATTTTTGCCATTAGTGAACCAACGGCCGGTTTCAGAAAACTGACAGTTGTTAATGGACCCGATGATATTTCAGTTATTGATATCAATGGAGTTGATGAAGATGATTTTGTTGATAACCTGGTGTTATCAGGTAATAAATTATTTTTCACAGCAACCATGGCTGGTAGTAGCGGGATATATGTAATTCGTACTGATGTTGAAAATCCAACACCAATTGTTGCAACTTCTACAAACGGACAGGATATAATTGATATGGAAGCTACTCCTTATGGAATGGTTTATGGATATTATGATACGACATTTGGAATTTCCAAAATCCAATGCTTAACTGGAGTTATCGGTAATAATTACTTTCTGAGCCGGGAGATAGAATCTGGAGGTGAAGCTTTTAAAGAGATTAAGAAACTAGTTGTAAATGGTAATACCTTATACATTTTTGAGGATGATGGTGCGGGTAATACGGATATCTCAACAAGCGATTTAAGCAACACTAAATTTAAGAACGGAACTGTAAACTTTACAGTAACCCATAATGCCTCAGGCGACCCAATTCAGGATGTTACAATAACCCTTAATAATGGTTTGAATGAACATACTGTTGTAACAGACGCTAACGGACAAGTAACTCTTGTGGATATTGAGCAAGGAAGCTATGATATGGTTGTTTCTGCAGATGGTTACTTTGGTATTGAAACTGAATACAGAGTATACGAAGGCACAAATAACAAGTCCATTACAATGGACAAAGAAACTGAAATTGCTTCATTTGATTTTATAATTACAGACGATCAGGATAATCCACTTGAAGGTGCTGAAGTTTCTTTATCTAATTATACCTATAGCTGGTCCGCTACTTCAGGTAGCGATGGTCATGCTGGTTTTACCGATGTGGTTTACGGAGATTACAAGTATGAGATTACTATGGATGGTTACGAAACCATTAAGAGTGCATATGGATCAGACTTTAGTGTATCAGATGCTACTACAGAAGGTCTTACAATAAAACTCAGACCTGCCAAAGACTTTATCTTTAAGGTCTATGATGAAGAGATCTATAATGCCTTTCCTGGTGAAGGCCTTTTAAAATCAGCCACAGTGAAACTGGTAAATAATACCAACTCCAGTGAATCTTACCGTGATGGTACTGGAAGTTCGGGAGACGAATTTGGGGTAGCATACATTGATAAAGTACCCTATGGTGATTATACCTTAACAGTAACCAAAAGTGGATATGAGGACATGATTGCTATTGCCAATTTTACAGTTAATGCTGATACGGATATTGAGCATATGTATACAATCGTGCCTACGAAAAGGGATATCAATATTATTGTTTACGATTCTGAAGTGAGAGGGACTGATGATGTAGGTGGAGAATTAGGTGGAGCTAAAGTTGTATTGGATGATGGTTATTTCCAATATGAGGCTACGTCTTCATCGAATATAACTAGCCTTGGTTTTGCAGAATTTGTAAGTATACGCAGTTACCAATCATATACAATAACTGTTACAAAAGATGGTTATGAGCCTTACACGGTGACAAAAACCATAAACAAGTATACAAAAGATTTGGAATATGGATTGACAGAGACGACACCAACTTCAATTAATGAGCCTGAGAATGCATCATTAAAAGTTTATCCGAATCCGGTTAAAGATATCCTTAATATAACAGCTCCTGGTGAGATTGTTGAAGTAAGAGTATTTGATATAACAGGAACTCAAAAACTAATTGAGACAGGCCATAGCATTACCCAAATTAATTTGGCTTCATTAGCCAAAGGCATATATGTACTTAGGGCTAGAGATATAAATGGTAATGTCAACATCGTAAAAGTCAATAAGCTTTAAATGATTATCCATTATAAAAATGAGGCAGCCCTTGGAAACAAGGGCTGCCTTTGTTTTAAATGCTACTCTGATAATGCAATTACTTTGTAGATTACTCTACTCTGCTAATTATTCGGTCATTCATTACATCTTTCACCTTGGGAAAGGCGTTAATACAAGAAGTGAGCTTTGAACCTTTACATATCGCTCACTTGCGGCTTGTTACAGTAGGCTTTGCTTAAAAGGACTCAAGATAACTGGCTAAACTTACATCCTTACCCGTTAGATCCAGCCGCTTTCTTAATCTGCTTCGGGCTACTTCAACTCCTCTGATGGTCTGGTTAGTGATTGCTGCTATCTCTTTTGAGGTCATATTCAAACGCAATAAAGCACAAAGTCTTTTTTCTGAAGTTGTAATATCCGAGTGTCTTTTTTTAATATTGCCGAAGAAATCAGTGTGAACCTGGTTGAAACGAAGTTCAAATTCCTGCCATATTTCCTTGTTAGATCGAGATTGCAGATTAACAATTATCTTTTGTAATTGATCTTTATGTTTAGAACCAATATCCTTCTTTAATGAGTAAAGTTCTTTTACTATGTCGGTGATTATCTGGTGGTTTTGCACCCTTTGCATGACATTGGTTGTCAGTTCACGATTTTTCGTATCTACATTAAGTTTAAGTTTAGTATTCTCTTTATTCAACTTGTTTTTCTGCACCTTGTATAGACGCACTAATAAAACAAACACCAATACGATCACTGCTAGTGCCAGAATCAAGATCGTATTTTGATATTCAAGCTTAATTTTCTCAATTTTATTAGCTTCTTCAATCTGTTCCAACTCATGAGTAATCTCCAATTGGCCAATTCGGTTTATTTTGTGTTCATTGCTGATACTGTCGCTTAAGAGTTTAAAAGCCTTATGCTCATTCAATGCCCTTTTATATAACCCTTTCCTTTCAAAGATCATGGAGAATAAGTTATAGGACGCTTTTTGTAGTTCAAGTAAATCAGCTTTTTTGGATATGGATAGTGATTGTTGGGCAGCCCATAAGGAACTGTCTAATTGGTTGGTATTAAAGAAGTATTGAGATAAAACATTATATGATTGTGAAATACCTATGGATTCATTATCCTCAAGTCGTATTTTAATGGCTTTATCAAGGTATAAACGGGCTGCCGGATAATTCTTATTCTCAATTTCAATAATTCCCAAGTTGTTATAAATGGCTCCTAATATATGGCGGAAATTGATCTTTGTAGCCTCATCGAGTGCCATATTATAGTATTCTAATGCCTTATCTTTTTGTTTAAGTTTATTATATGCGCTTGCAATATTATTATAGTGCTGAGGCAAATAGCGAGCATACTTATTCTGAGTTGTATCATTAAGTTCATTGTAATGATCTGCGGCTAACTGGTAATATTCAATCGCTTTTTCATATTCTTCAATTCTGTCGTAGATCAGGCCAGTGTTATTATAACATCTAATCAGATTTACGTTATCATTCAGGCTCTTGAAATTTCTAGTTGAACTTAGATAATTATCCAGAGCTTTGTCGTAGGAGGAAAGGTAATAATAAACGCCACCTTTTTGTATTTGGAATTCAGCCAGCCATTTGATGTCATCGTTATTGCGAGCTAATAATTCGCCTTGTGTGGCATAAAAGATAGATTTTTTATGATCATATGCAGTTGTGTGTTTTACCAATTGAAGAAAAATCTGGTAGCGATCCGCTTTTAACGATGAATTGTTAAGTACTGCTATCAGGCTATCTTCTTTGGTTGTATTATTGGCGCCTGTTTGCCAGCAAACTAAAAGTGCACTGATTAATGCAAGGAATTTTAAAGAAATCTTTTTTAGCATTTTAGTGACAATTTTTTATTTATTGGTCGGTTTTGACACCTCAAAAGTACTTGAAAATATCATTGTCCTCCCTTAATGTTGAAAAAATATCTGTAGCTACACATTGCCTTGTAAATTATCATATGAGAGGTGGTTATGTGCATATTATCAAGTTGTTATAAGATTTGGTGAGATGTGGTAATGAACAATATGTGCTCTTTGATGAGGATAAGTTAAGGTCTTGGAGAGGTTGTTCTAAGGCAATTACTTTGGTGTTTATGGCAAAATAGAACTGCTTTGCAAGCACAGGAGGCCAAAAGATCAAGTTCTTCTTTAACAGGTTGAGGTTATTTTAATGTTTATCGCCTTCCTTTTTTATCACGAATATAGGTTGAGCTATGATGTTCAGGTCTCAGGTATAAATTCAAAATTTAACTAAAAATAAATCTACGAAGATGAACAAAGCAAGAAGTTGTATTTTGTCAGTATTCATCCTTTTATTATCCCTTGTTGCAACTAATGCGCAACAGGTTTACAAAGATGGGTATCTGCAAGGAACATTCCGGGTAAAGATTAAGCCCGATATAGAATTAGCGGTGTTGAAATCAACATCAACGGAAAGTACCAAGGTTGGTATTGTTGAGATGGATGAAGCGTTAACTTATTACCGCGCAACAAATATCAGAAGGGTCTTTCCTTATAGTGAGAAGCATGAAGAAAAGCATCGCAAGCATGAATTACACTTGTGGTATGAAATTGATTATTCATCAGATGCTCAGTTAAATGAAGTTGTGAAAGTTTTTGGTGATATGTCAGTTATTGAGATATCCGAGAAAATTCGCGAGAAAAGTCTGCATAAAAGTAAGTTTGTTCCTTATACAGGAAATCTTAAATCTGCGTCAAGTGATGACCTCACCACTAAAGAATTCAAGTTTAATGATGAATTACTTTATCAACATTACCATTACGCTCCTACAGGAGCTTTAGATCGTTTTGACCTTGCTCACATTAACTTATTCGAAGCCTGGGAAAAGTGTGCCGGTGATCGTTCAGTTATTGTTTCTGTTCATGATCAGGGAATTGATTACATGCATCCTGACTTAAAGGATAACATGTGGACTAATCAGGAAGAAATCGAAGGAGGAAGTGGTGTTGATAGTGATCTTAATGGCTATAAAGATGATAAGTATGGCTTTAATTTTGCTTCAAATAAAGGTCAGATTACACCAGATATCCATGGAACTCACGTAGCGGGAACTATCGGAGCTGTCAATAATAATAATATAGGCTGTGCAGGTATTGCAGGTGGTACAGGTAATGATGATGGTGTACGCCTGATGAGCTGTCAGATATTTGATGGAAGCAGCCAGGGAGGGATTGGAAATTCCTTTGTTTACGCTGCTGATAATGGAGCTGTGATTTCACAAAATAGTTGGGGATATCCTAACCCGGGAACACGTGAAGCTTCTGTAGAAGCAGGGATTAAATATTTTATCGAAGAAGCAGGAAATTATCAAGAAAGTCCTTTGAAAGGTGGAATTGTAATTTTTGCTGCGGGTAACTCTAATAGAGATGGGGAGTTATATCCCGGTTATATGCCTGAGGTTTTTACTGTAGGAGCAATACACTTTAAGAATGAAAAAGCGTCTTACTCAAATTATGGTAATTGGATCAATATATCTGCACCTGGAGGTGATATGGATAATGATGATGAACTGAATGAAGAAGAGAAAGACATTCCGTTGCACCATGGTATATTCAGTACTACACCTGATGGTGGTTATGGTTGGCTTGAAGGTACCAGTATGGCTACTCCCCATGTTTCCGGTGTTGCAGCATTGATCGTATCATATATGAAAGACGAAAACCTGACTAACAATGAATTGTTTGCAATTCTTGAAGGTTCGGTCGATGATATTTATGGAGAGTTTCCTGAGGAGCATAAATATTACAACGAACTTGGAAAAGGAAATATTAATGCCCTTTATGCATTAGATGAAAAAACAAATGCAGGACCAAGTGCCATTAGCGACCTCTCAATAAAAGCTTTTAGCCAGGATTTATTTGAATTTCAATTTACAGTTCCGGCAACAGGTTATGATCGCTCACCTGAGTTTTATGATATTTACTATTCCGAAACACCTTTTAGCATTGGAGATCTGACAACGACACCGAACCAAAGATTAGAAGCAGGCAAAGGCGAAGTAGTGGGTGAAATTACAACTTATGAAGTAAGTAATCTTTCGGCTTTAACCAATTATTATATTGGCGTCATTTCAATAGATAAATGGGGTAATAAATCACTTCTTTCAAATATAGTAGAAGGTCAGACAACAGCCGGACCAATAGCAAGGCTCGAAGTTAACAGTACTGACTCTGTAGACTCTAATGATCATCCCGATGGTAAATATGGTTACGTGAAGCATGTGATTGATACAAAGATTGATTCTCAGGTAGAGGGTGAGTTTATGCTTTGTAATGATGGAGAAGGTATTTTGGATTGGGTAACTAATTTTGATTTTACAATGGAATCAAAATGGTCTTTACCATTGCCAGGATTAAAAAGTACAGCTGTTAGTGGTGAAGATAGCCAAATAGAGTCTTATGTGACTGCTCCATATCAAACACTTGTAGATTACAACCAGCATCCGGATACAGCTATCTACAAAGGTTACATGAAAGCATCATCTTATTACAATATTGGTGAAGCTTACGAGGAAGATCCAAGTTCATCAGCTACGCGTTACAAAGTAACAACTGCACTGGATAGCGAGGAAGGAAAAGGATTTAACCTGACTCATATTGCAGCCAGGTTAAATGTTGTTTTAGAAACTGGTGAAGAAACGATACTTGAGATCTTTGAGGGGCGTGATATTGCAACAGCCAAGCTGCGACATCGTCAGGCTCTTACGACTAATGTTTTAATGCAAACCACCAGACATGAGTTGACCAGACATTTATATTTTGAAGAAGGCAGTTATTTCTGGGTTGTTGTGCATCCGCCAACAGGCCACAAATATCCTTTAGCTATTGCATTCGAAGAAGAAAAGGGCTGGGGTAGAGAAAACTGCTATTATAGTTCTGACTATGGTAAATCATGGCGATCGCTTGCCGATGTTTATCTTGATGGATTTGCTTACATGGTGGAAGCAATGAGCTATTTCTCACAAGGCAACAAATTTATAAGTCTGCCTCAGGATAATGGCCGTATTTATAGTACAGAAGATGATAAAAAGGATACGATAACATATAACATTGATGTAGTCAACGTAATCAATGGTACTTACAACTTTGATGTTAATGTACATACCAACGATTCAGATAATGAAATGCTTGGTTTCCGTATGCAGACAGTTGTAGAGGGGCATGAACCACAAACTACCGGAACAACTCTGGTAGATTTTGGCAGGGTTATGATTGGAACAGAAAAACATGTTGATGCTTTCATTACAAATTCAGGTTTAGGTGATTTCTCATTAGGGCAAATAAGACATGGTTCTGGAGAAACCTTATTGAATGGAAGTAAATATTCTAAGATAAGTAACGTTGAAGCGCTTTCATCAGTTCTATTTAAGGTTGGTTATAAGCCTACAAAAGAAGGACCATTTAATAGTTACATAAGATTATATAGTAATACCACACCTTATGAGTACATAATAAGGGTAACCGGTAATGCCATTAATGCACCTTATTGTACTATGACACCGGCTGAGGAAGTGTTTGACAGTATCACTATAGCAGACGAATTAACCGGAGCGTTTACCATTAAAAATGATGGTGATTACCCATTACAATATTTCATTCCAAAGTTTGCAGATCAACCTTTAGACTTTGATGGAGAAGTGGCCAATGTGAGCAAGTTTGGTTATTTCATTGAGTTAACACAATATGATAATTCGTGGGATGAGATTTCAACCACGGGTTATGAAATTCCGGATATTGCTACTCGTGTCGATCCTAAATGGTTACACGAGGTGGAGCTTAGTTTTGGATTCCCGTTTTACGGAAAGATGGAGCGCAAAGCTTTTATATCTCCATTTAGTGTTATAGCTTTTACTGAGGATGGTTCATTTAACCAAACCCCAATGGGGCCTCTGAATCAATACAGCCCGACCAGAGCTTTTTGTGCAGTAGGTGAACCCATACTTTTTGATCCAAACATTAACAGTAGGATTTTCTATCAGGATTTTGGCGACCGTTTTGTTGTTCAATATCAGGATATACCAAAAAGTTTATTCGATTGGGAGACATTAAAACTAACACACCACCTGATAACCTACCAGCTTGTGTTACACAAAAATGGTAATATGGAGGTTCGTTACAAAGAATTAGATGGATATGGCCATACCAAGTACTGGTCTGTCTGGGCGCATGATATAACGCAGGACGATGCAATAGTAGCTAACCATGTTTTAGGTAATCAAATAGAGATCAAACAAGGAACTAATGTTAGATTTATTAATCCTGGGCTAGGACTATTTACATCAATTACTAATGCCTCGGGCATATTGATGAAGGATGAGTCGGTTACTCTTGACTATACTCTTTCGACAAGTATTTTGAACGAGCAGTCATACGAGGAGTATCTACCAATTTTAACGAATATACCAACTAAACCGTTCCTTAGTTTTAAGGCAAATATTAATGTGACTGAAGGAGGTGACCCAAATCTTAGCATTAATCAAGACACCATTGATTTCGGAGAGAATTACCATATGTCAGAATTATTTGAAAAACTATTGATTCGTAATGATGGCCGTGCTCCCGGAACTATTACCAATATAGTATTATCAGGTGATGATGCAGACAAATTTGAGATTGTTACCGATGTTACATTCCCATATGCATTGCCTGCCGAGGTGATCGAAACCTTTGCTGTAAGTGCAAAATCAGATGTTGTAGGTGAATTTAATGCAACAGTTGAAGTCACACTAAATGATGCAGATAACTTTTCAATTGTGTTGCATAGCAATATTATTGATGCACCATTAATTACAACTGATAAAGAAAGTGTTGATGTGGCATTAATGGCGGGTACTAAAGAAACAGCCAATTTTACCATAACCAACTCTGGTTTGGGTGATTTAATATATGGTGTAAAAGGTACCTCAATTGTTTACGAAGAACAATCGGCTTTAAAGTCTTCAATTGAACTTGAAGATATTCAATATCAGAGTTTCAAGAAGAAATTAGATCCGAGTGTTCATTACGAATGGATAGATATTACTTCAACTGGTACAAAGTTGAAATCGATGGATGTTAGTACCTATGATGATTATTGGAATAAGGTTGAATTACCTTGGACTTTTAATTACTACGGAGCAGACTATGACACAATGTATGTTGGGTATAGTGGTCTTATATCTTTTACAGAGCAAACTGAGACCTACGTAAAAGGAGGTATCCGGGTTCCTTCGGAGGAAGGGCCTAATAATATCATTGCCCCAATGTTTGGCTTCGTGTATAATAATCTGGTTGATGATAAAGATGCCGGAATCTATTACCAGGAATTCGATGACAAGGTTATTGTACAATACCGTTCGTTTACTGATGGTACTAACATGTCAACAGGGCCAATTTCATGGCAAGTAATTCTAAGGGAAGACGGAATCATTAAATTCCAATATGATTTCCAGGATGTTATATTCACTGCTGTTCCCAGCTCTTGTGCTATAGGAATTGAGAATGAGGATGGCACGCAGGGCGAGATTATATCATTCAGGTCAATGTTTGTTGACGACGATACGGCAATTGAATTCCATCCTTATAGAAAGAATGTATTACAGCCGGGTGAAAGTAAAACCCATAATTTCATTGCCGACGCTACAAATATTTATGCGGGCGACTATACTGAGAATGTAACCATCATCAATAACACAGTTAATAATGGTTTATATACTATTCCATTTAACCTGACTGTGGGTGGTGAATCTGATCTGGATATGCAGGAGTTATATGATTTTGGCGATATCTATGTGAGGGATGTTATAGACGAAGAATATGTAAATGCCTATAATCCGGAGGATGACAGTTGGGTACTTAATTTCGAATTTAAGAATCATGGGAATAAAGATTTCCGCATTGGAAAGATCTTTAGTTCGAGCTATTCGGAGGAACAGATAGAAGTTGAATTGATGACATGGGTGCCATCAAGGGGGGGCAACTTGTTGTTTTCTTACATGAGCGTTAAAGATTTACCAACATATACTTTCGATTTCTTTAATCCTGAACCAATTCCTTTGATTATTCCGGCAGAGGGTAAATTGGAAGGACGCGCTAGTCTGAAATTCCGTCCTACAGAGGTAGAAGAGCTATCGGAGGAAATTATATTTGTTGATTATGAAGTAGTTAAGGGCTTGACGCGCCAGCAAATTACTGATTTAAAATTGGAGGATGTTGCTGAAGAGCATCAGATAAAAGTGACTTTTACGGCTAATCAGGTATTAGCTCCAACAATGAGTATTAATAAAGAAAGCATTAACAGTTATGCCCTTGATGATACTTTTGTAGGTAATGAAACCATTACATTAAGTAATACTGCAGGAGAAAATGACTTGAAATTTACGGTTGATGTCGATTACGAGTATAATTACATGTCGATAGCTGATAGTTATGCAGACTATGAAGGTACCAGCCATAGCATTCAATCAACCAGCAGTGCCGTTAAGCTGGAAGCTGCTAATAAGGTAAAATCAAAGTCATCCATGAAAGCGAGTCAGGAATCGCGTGTGTTAACTCAGTTATTATCTGAAGAAGTTAAGCACACCTTTGGCTGGGGATCTGATGAGGTAGATGTACACATTGTATCGCGTTTAGTTGCTCCTGAAGACGGATTCTGCTTCTCCCAGTTGGAACACTTCTACACTTATCGTAATCTGCTTGAAAGTTATTATATCATTCAGGTATTTGCTGGAGACGATGATTTCCTGAAAACAGGTTTGATCTATAGTCAACGTGTTAATTATAGCTACGATACGCCTTTATTCAATAATCAGGTTGTCAAAGACGTAATTGATCTGGATACACCTGTAATGATTCAGGGCGGAGAAACATTCTACATTCGAATAGTATATGCGAAAGAAATGATTTCTCCAGCTGCCTTAGGCGAGATTGCCTCAGAAGATGAAGATGGTAACTTCTTTGGATCGAAAGGTTTTAAATACCGTCCGGTAACAGAACTGGGAGTTAGTAACGAAGGTTGGATGATTAAGGCTGTAGAAACAGAAAAGATCGACCCTCAATGGTTATTACCATCAGTTATAGAAGGTGTGGTACCACAAGGAGGAACCATGGATATTAGTTTTGATTTCCATGCTTCAAGAGTGTTTAATACTATTAATAAAGCTAAAGTATTTATTCATTCAAACGATCCGAATAATCCTGTAGAAAGGGTGTCGGCAGAATTCATCAAAAATACCGGACCAACATATAACATTGCTGAAGATTTCGTTATTGAGATTGAAGAAAATGACACTTTGGACTTTGTACTTTATGCTTCTCACTATGGAGATTTGGAATACACGCTTCAAATGGCTGAAGACTATAAATTTGTTACCGGTGAGTTTGATGGTCAAAACATGAACCTTCAGTTTACTCCTGACTTTACCGACGCAGGTGTCCACCGTGTATCTATTAAAGGAGAAGATTCTAAAGGACTTTCCAATACATATACATTTATAGTAAACGTAATTAATGTAAACAGGGCTCCAGAGGTGGTGAAAGAATTTGATCTGAATTACCAGTTGGATAAAGGTTTGGAATATACTTTAAATCTGCTTGACTATATAGCTGATCCTGATGGGGAAGAGCTTGAATTTGAAGTAGCAGCTGACAATGATAACATTGAATATTTCAGAAATGACAATTCATTAATCATTAAACCATTGGCGTTAGGTGCAACCGTTCTTACTATTAGTGCTAAAGATCCTCATGGAGCAAAATTAGAAATTGATGCTACCATCAACATCATTCTGCGAGTAGGTATGGATGAAATTGATGCCAATTCAATTGAAATATTCCCTAACCCTGTTGATGATGTTCTTAATATCACTTTAAGCGGTGGGTTTGAATTGGAGTCTGTTTATAGAATCATTTCTTCAACTGGTGAGTGTGTTAAAAACGGTAGTGTCCAGTTAAATGCACTTCAGCAAGGAATTGATGTTTCTGATTTGAAGAATGGTCTTTACTTTATTGAGTTATCATCTTCTGACAATAAGATAGTTAAGAAGTTTACAAAACAATAGAATATCTGGGTATGCACCCTATATGGGTGCATACATTTAATTCTGAATTAGATGTATAAAAAGATAATATTGATTTGGGTATTGTTAATAACTGGTTTGACAGTTTCTCATGCCCAGGAAAGAACAATTACCGGACTGGTAATTGAGAAAGACACAGATATGGGAATGCCTGGGGTGACAGTTATTGTTCCAGGAACTTCCATTGGAACAGTAACCGGGATAGATGGTGATTTTACCTTAACTATTGATGAAAGCACTGAAAGTATTCAGGTTAGCTTTATTGGAATGCAAACGCAGGTTGTAAAACTAGACCAAAGGGGTCACTATGTTGTTACTTTAGAGAGTGATATGATTGGTCTGGATGAAGTGATTGCTGTTGCTTACGGTACGACCAAGAAAAGCTCATTTACAGGAGCATCCAGTACAATTAAAGGAGAGAATTTAACCAAGATGCAGTCTGCTAACCTGGCTAAATCTCTCGAAGGAAGTCTGGCTGGTGTTCAGGTAACTCAAAGTTCAGGTCAACCTGGTTCAGGAGGACAAATTATCGTTAGGGGCTTAGGATCCATTTCGGCTTCTAAATCTCCTCTCATTATTTTGGATGGTGTACCTTACGAAGGATCTCTTAATTCAATTCCTGCGCAGGATATTGCTAATACAAATGTGTTAAAGGATGCAGCTGCCAATTCAATGTATGGTGCCAGGGGAGCGAACGGCGTTATTCTTATCACAACAAAAAAAGGTAAGTCGGGTGCTTTTAAGATTAATTTTAGCTCTCGTTATGGAGTTAATAGTCGAGGTGTGCCAAATTATGACATTGTAACGGATCCGGCAGAATATTATGAACTTAGCTGGGAAGCATTGCGAAATAGTTATGCGCGATCATATAGTTATGCCGATGCTGGCATCGAAGCATCAAATGATCTTATAACTAATAGTCTCATATACAATGTATATCATGGAGTAGCTGATAACAAGCTGATTGATCCCTTCACAGGGCGTATTAATCCGGCAGCCAAAGATAAAAAATGGGGCCATGAATGGGAAACAGAACCGTTTAACAAGGGAATTCGCGAAGAGTATAATTTAAGTTTTAGCGGAGGTAGTGATTTCTCCACCTATCGTGCTTCATTTGGCTATTTGTCTGATGAAGGGATTGTTGATGGGTCTGAGTTTGAACGTTTAAATGCACGTTTTCAGATAGATCAAAAATTTGGAGGATGGTTAAAACTATCTGGTAATATCGCCTATTCCGGTACTATACAGAATTCAGTATCGGCAAGTGGTGCAAGCCAGGGTAACTTGTTTATGTTTGTACAATCAGTAGCTCCCATCTACCCAGTGTATTTATATGATCTTAACACCGGAGAGCAGGTGCAAGATCATAATGGGAATAGGCTATATGATTATGGTGAACAAACGGGCCGTCCGTTTGCAGCCATGGCTAATCCTGTTGCCACAACTAAGGCTAATATCAATGATAACAAAGCAGATAACTTTAACCTGCGAGGCACAGTTGATTTTAACATCATTGAAGGTTTGACATTAACGGTAAATGGGGCGTATGATTTGTACCTTAATAACATGTCAACCTTTATGACACCCATTGGTGGCGATGCGGTTGCTGTTGGTGGATTGGGGTATAAAACCAGTCAGCGCTATACAGCAACAAACTTCAACCAGCTATTAAATTATAACAAGGTAATTGGTAAGCACTCAATAAAGGCGCTTATTGGTCATGAAACAAAGCGCAATAAAAATAATAACCTTTCGGGTAACATGGCTAATTTCTATAATCCCTATAATCCGGAATTTGCTAATGCTACCTCATACAGAAGCTTGACTTCTGGTTTTAGTGAATATGCATTGGAGGGTTATTTAAGTCGTCTTGAATACAACCTTGCAGATAAGTATTATGTTTCGGGTAGTTTTCGTCGTGATGGCTCATCGGTTTTTCATGCCGATAGTCGATGGGGTAACTTCTGGTCTGCAGGTGCATCCTGGCGTATCTCAGAGGAAGATTTTATGAAAAGCATTTCATTTATTAATAATCTGAAATTACGTGCCAGTTACGGAACACAGGGTAATGATAATATTGGTACCTGGTATGGATACGAAGATCAGTATATTGTTGCTGATATAGGAGGAGAGGCAGGTGTAGTATTTAGTTCAAGGGGTAATCCTGATTTGACTTGGGAAAAAAGTAAAAACTTTAATATTGGTTTGGACAGTTACGTATTTGAGCGATTTAACCTGAGTGCAGATTTCTTTATTAAAACAACCCAAGATCTATTATTCAAATACCAGCTACCTCTATCTGAAGGACTACCAAGTTATATATGGACTAATCACCTGGATATGAGAAATACCGGGGTAGAGGTTGATCTGACTGCTCATTTGATAAAAAAGCAAGGTTTTCACTGGAGTATAAGCATTAATGCTTTACACTATAAGAATGAACTATTAAAACTTCCTGAGAATAAGGATCAGAATGGTTATGCAGAAGGTGTTTTTTGGCGTGAGTTAGGTGGGTCAATTTATGATTTTCATGACTATGAATATGCAGGTGTTGATCCGGAAACAGGTAAAGCCTTGTATTATCATTATGAATACGATCATTATGGTAATGCCATACGCACAACTGTTGAAAGTGTGCAGGATGCTACCTTACGTAAAACAGGTAAAAGCTCGATACCTGATGTTACAGGAGGACTTGGTTCAAATTTCTCATATAAAAACTTCGATGCATCCTTGCAAACGGCTTTCCAAATCGGGGGAACAGTTATGGACAGTAACTATCAGTTATTAATGGGTAGCAGGCCGGGTACCAATTATCATCGAGATATGCTTAAGCGATGGACACTAAACAATCCAAATTCAGAGGTTCCAATTCTGATGCACGACTATCAGGATATCAACTCCGCGTCAGATCGTTTTTATACATCGGCATCTTACTTTAGTTTACGAAATGTTACTTTGGGTTATACTCTACCTAATAGATTATTATCTCGTTTCAATATGAAAAGTTGTCGTGTGTTTCTCTCAGGAGATAATTTATGGCTTAAATCGCAGAGAAAAGGACTAGACCCCCGTCAGAGCTTAAGTGGAGCTGTCGGCTTTAACTATTCTGCATTGCGAACAATTTCATTAGGGCTGTCACTTGAACTTTAATTTAGAGGATTATGAATTATTTGATAAAAATAAAAGCGATAGTATTGGTGCTGTTAATTTCACTGGCATCTTGCAATGACGAATATTTAGAAACCGATTATACTACCGGTATCAGCGAAAGTGAATTAAAAGAGCTGATAAAAGAAGATCCACAAAAATTAAAAGCACTGGTTAATGGACTTTATTCCTTTATGGTTGAGTACCAAAATGGAGGAAGCCATGACTCTTTTAATTTTACAGCTATGCTGCATGCAACCGATATGATGTGTCAGGATATATCTCAACCTGTAAGTCATTATTTTTCATGGGATTATTTACATCAATATCGTTCTGCACCTTTTGTTAGGACTGCATATATCTGGAATACCTTTTATACCTTGATAGCTAACGCAAACCGCACAATAGGGTTAATGGAGCTAATGGATTCAGAAGATGAGTTCTATAAAAGTTGTCTGGGTGAAATAATGACCATCAGAGGAATGTCTTATCTGTATCTGATTCAACTTTACCAGGAAATCAATACAAAAGGCAATCTAAATATGGATGCGCCAGGTGTTCCAATTTATCTTTCTGCAATAGATGAGGTGTCCGAAGAAGAAAGGGATCAGTTAAAAGGAAGAAATACGGTAAAGCGAGTTCTGGAGCAGGTGGGCCATGATCTTAATTATGCCCTTGTTTTGTTGGAGAACTATGATAGGGAAACCAACAAACGAAGCGCAAATACGGATGTTGTAAATGGATTACTTGCCCGTTACTACCTGCTTATTCAAGATTGGAGTAAAGCTGCCCAGTGTGCGAACCTGGCTTATTCAAATTATGAATTGATGGATTTGGATGAGCTTAAAAGTGGTTTTAAGGATCTAAATAATCCGGAATGGATCTGGGGTTTTGATCATTCTGAAGAAACTCAGACAACATTGGTATCTTGGTTCTCGCATATATCCAATAATAGTCCGGGTTATGCAGGTATATTATCACCACGTTTGATCGATTACGAATTGTATGAAAGCATTCCAAATGAAGATGTGCGAAAGCAATTATTCAATGGACCGGATGGCTTATCTCCGGAAGATTATGAGCGTTTTAAGTCGTATATACCTACTGCACCAAACATTCAGGAACCGTATGCAAGTCTAAAATTTGGCTGGAGTGAAAACTGGACACAGGATTACCCTTATATGCGTGCTGCTGAAATGATTTTAATTGAAGCAGAGGCTTATGCTCAAATGGAACAAAACAATGTGGCAGCTCAGGCGATTAAACCGTTAATGGAGAATCGTCAGCCAGGTTGGAACATGACTGAAGTTGACGTGGATTATATTGCGCATCAGAGACGGATAGAACTATGGGGTGAAGGGTTCTCATATTTTGATCTTAAGCGTTTGTACAAAGGTATCAATAGAGCATATGAGAACTCAAACCACAGTATTCCGGCACAATTTGAAGTTAAAGCTGGTGCTGATAATTGGGTGTTTCAGATCCCTCGTCGTGAACTTCAGGATAACGTTCATATTGATGAGAGCGAACAGAATGATTAATTATTAATGCAAGAATTAGAAGAAGATGAAATTAAGATTAATAGGATTCTGCATACTTTGGATTAGCATCTTGCTGGGATTTTCTGCCTGCGATGAAACGATTGATGCAGATAAATATAATAAGGTATCCCCTGAGTTATTGCCGGTATTAAGTGCAAGTAATGATAGTATATCATTCGATCGTGTTAAACTATTGGCAGACATTACTCTCAAGGGTGACGAAAAAATTCTGGAAAGTGGATTTTTTGTTTGCGAAGACAAAACATTCCCGGATTCATTAAATAGAACTATTACAGCAGTAGAAGAAGACTTGGCATTCAATTATTGGGTAGATAAACTGGTTGGAAGTACTGAGTATTTCTATAAAGCGTATACATACTCAGCGAATGGTTTTGCCTTCAGTGAGGTTAATAGTTTTATAACCGACGAGCCTCCCGTATTTGAGGATACGTATTTATTTGGTTCGTTTAACCAGGTTGATAATAGCATATTCAATGGACAGGTTGATTATGAGGAAGAAGGTTACTGGGACAGATATGGTTATATAAAAATTACTCAAGTTGAAAATACATATAACCAGGTTGAGATTTACAATTTTTGGGCTTATGGTCACACCATTATTGGGGTTGTTGACTTTGAGAAAAAAGAAATAGCTATTAGTCCTCAAATGATTTATGAGTTTAAAGACGATACTAACGAACCGATTTTTATACATAAATGGGGAGTTCTGGATGGCGGATATGTAGTTTATAGTGAAGATGATGTAATTGCGACCTATGATGAGGATGGAACTATAATAGTAAAAATGTGGGGAGCATTTAATAAAGTTAATGGGCTATACAATCCTTTTGAAGCTTGTACAGAAACCAAATTAATTAAAAAAGATTTATAATGAAAAAGACAAAATATATAATTGGCTTATTGCTATTAGCCTTGGTAATTGGTTGTAGCAAAGATGAGGGAGATAGCACAGCACCATATGTAACATTAAATACTCCTGTTGAAAAACAAGAATATAGTAGGGGAACAGCTTTAAAACTGGATGCAGTTTTTGGAGATGATGTTGCTTTAAAAGAGTGCCGGGTAAATCTTGAATTTATTGAAGGGATTGAACCAACAGGCAGTGCTGGTTTAAAAGGTATTGATACGCCCTGGGAACCGGAAGAAATGGTGATTCCACTTTCTGAAACATACCAGGAAGTTAAAGATATGGTACTCTTTGGTGATTATATCCCCGTTCAAATCCAGTCAGGCATTTATCGTTTGAAATTTGACATCTATGATCTGGCAAAGAATCCTGCCAGAGCAGAGGTTGATATTATTATAGAGTAAAGGTTTAGGACAATCTGTAAAAAGAAAGAGGCTTAGGAATGTAAATTCTTAGCCTCTTTTTTATATCATGGAATTTTCACAAACTAAAGCTTGTTATATGGACTTACGAACCGGCACACTATTTAGATATTCTTCATCAAGTTTAGTAATATCATTTTCGATTTTCAGAATAGACAATTTTTGTTGCTGAGGCAATTTTGCATCAAAGCTAACTGTGTTAATGCCGTGAATCCCCATATAATGAGTATCAACCTCTACTAATTCAATGAGTTTTTTCTGCTCCTCGAGAACTTCTAATTCTGAAGCAGGCTCAAATAGTCCATTCTCAATATCTTTTGCTAGTTGGCCATCACCAAAAGCACCGAGGGTGGTCGGAACAATGCCTAAAGGTTTGGTCACATTAATCAGTTTAGCTGTATCAATAGCATTTTTGATGCCCATATTATGTCCGGCAACTCCGAACATAAAACCGAAATAGAACTGTATTTCTGCTTTGTTTAAACGCTTTAATTGTAGCTCGGCATCTTCCAAAGAAAAGTCTTTATTCAAATATTTCAGAGTTGAGGCATGCCCGGTTTCAACACCAACCCATAATTCATTAATTCCTAGTTCTTTTAGCTCCACCAATTCTTTGTCTGATTTTCCTTTAATGTTGTTGATGGATGCATACATCGTTATCACTTCAACCTTAGGCAGGTATTTGTGAATTAATTTGGCAATAGGTTTTAAACGGTTGGCAGATAATACAAAAGCATCGCCATTTACCAGAAAGATGCGTTTTGTATCAGGGTACAGCTGTTGCGCTTCTATTAAATCATCTTCAATTTGTTCAATTTTCTCAACAGAGAACCTTACATCACGATACATTGTGCAAAACGTACACCTGTTATGTGCACATCCAACAGTTACCTGCAATAGCAGGCTATTAGCTTCGTATGGTGGACGGTAGACCGGACTTGTATATTTCATCGTTCTTACTATTCAATTAGTTTTTCGGTTATTTCAATTAATTTCTTAATCGCTTCATCGTTATAGGCATCAGCATGTGCCTTATTATAAATACCGGCATCATTATCAAAATATTGGCCGCTTACACCTTTATGCTTATCACTAATGGATAGTTCATATATAATGTCAGCACCTTTATCAGCTGAAGACCAATATTGACCATAGGCTTCGGTAACCATTTTTGTATTAAGTAATGAACCGGGATTGACTGCAATCACAGAAACCTTGTTGGATTGATTTGCTAAATAAAAGCTCCACATGGTTAAGGCCAGTTTACTCTGAGCATAAGCAGAATTGACAGTAACTGCTTTTTTACCCAGCATTGCCTCATATGATATTTCAGACTGAGCAGCCGAGCTCAGATTAATAAGTCGGGCATCGGCACCTTTCTTAAGTAAAGGAAGAAATTCTTTGGTTAACAGGTATGGAGCCAGGTAATTAACTGCAAACCTCAAGTCGTAACCTTCTTTGCTGGAAGCTACCGAACTCTTAAAAATACCAGCATTATTGATTACTACATCCAGCTGTGAAACTTGTTCACTAATCTGCTTCGCCATTTGCTTTACGGCGGTTAGATCTGAGAAATCAGCAATAAAACCTTCAATCATATCATTGTGTGATAGTGATTTGATTTCCTTGATGGTCGCGCTTACTTTTTGGCTGTTACGGCCATGAACATACACCGCGTGACCATCTTTAGCAAACTTTATAGCAGCCAGTTTGCCTATGCCATCAGTGCTGCCTGTGATTAAAATATGTTTCTTCATACTACTCAATCTATAATGGTGAAAATCTCTTCTTCAGGCAAGCGTGATTTTGGCGTTCTTTCAGGTGAGTTAAAGTCACTTTCTGTGCGATAACCCAATGAAATAACAGCAACAGCAGTATAGCCTTTATCACGCAAACCAAACTCTTCATCAATTTGTTTCATGTCAACTCCTTCCATTGGCAAAGCATCAATACCTAATGCAGCAACCCCCAACAACAGATTACCCATATTCATGTACACTTGTTTCTCCATCCAGTGTTGCAGGTCTTTCATATCGTAGTGGTGCATGTTGGCGAATATATTGCGGGCTCCAAACACCATTTCTTTAATTTCATTATTAGGGAAACGGCCGTCATCTTCTTCTTGTTTAAGTAAGCGTAACATATAGTCATTGTCAACATCTGTTTTAGCGCAGAAAATGATAACATGTGAGGCATCTTTTACTTTTGATTCATTAAATTGATAGAATCCTTGTGTTCCTTTGGCAATACGTGTTTTGCCATCTTCACTGCCAGTAATAATAAAATGCCAGGGTTGAATATTGGTGCTGGATGGGCTCATGCGTAATAGTGCCTTAATTTGTTTCATATCCTCATCAGATATATTTTTATTGGGATCGAACTCTTTGGTTGAATAGCGTTTGTATAATACCTCCGATATATTCATGACGATTCTTTTTTGAGTGGTCTAATTAAGTTTATTTGAAATCTATTAGTATATAGTATACCTCTTTATTCAAGTTCATCTTTGGCTTCAATTAGGTAGTGGTGACTAACAGAACCATCTGTGCGTGCTTTTAAATGTGGTACATATTCAGGATCACTCATAAAATCCATTACTGCTTGCTTTGATGGCCATTCAATTACAATTCTTAAGGCAGCGTTCTTTTAATCACCTTCAATTTGTTCATGACTGCTGGTACGAGCAAGGTATTTACCGCCGTATTTGGCAACCAGTTTATTGGTTGGTCCAATATAAGCAGGTATCCATTCATCGCTTGTTGGGGTAACATCTAATACAGAAAAATACTTCATAACTCTATGGTTTAATTATTAATAGTTTTGTCCTAATTCGATTGGAAATATTGATGTTACAAAAATAACCTACGGATATTGTAAGTTTATTGTATTAAAACTGGATTAAATTGTATTTGAATTGGTTTTATGATAGTTATTAGTATGTTATTGTTGTTTTAATAAAGGATTATCTATTTTTATGCGGTAAAAAGTACATTAATAACTTATATAGATACAATGCGAACGGAGGCGATTGAAAAAATGTTTGAGATTCATATTGAAGATCTGGTCGAGTGGACGAAGCGTCCTTATAAGAATAATTTCTTTGAGATTGTGTTTATTGAAAAGGGGAGGGGTAGCCAATGTATTAACCAGCATGAGTTTGAATATATGGAAGGCAATATCTTTTTTTTGCCACCATTGGATTGTCATTCGTTCAAAATATCCGAACCATCACGTTTTTACTTTATACGGTTTACCGACCATTATTTTCAGAAGAATACGAATCTGACCGATTATAATGCTTGGTTTGACAAAATTGCCTATGTGATTGCAAATTATAATAAAGTACCTGGCGATATTATTGCTTCAGAGCACGACAGGCAATTCATCATCAATAATATCAAGTCCATTTACCAGGAGTATCTGGCTGCTGATGCTTATTCAGAATCAATTATTGCAGGAACCGTGGCCTCTATATTGAATATTCTTGCGCGAAGTATTGAAAAGAAGTATGTTGATCAGGCTAATGAAATAGATAACCGGTTTGGTGAGATACTGCGTTATATCAATACGCATATATTGGATAGCGATAAACTTCGCTTAAATAACCTGGCTGATAAATTTGGTATCTCCAAAAGCTATTTTTCAGAGTATTTCAAAAAACAAGCAGGCTTGAGTCTGGTGGATTATATATTAAAATCAAAACTTAAAATTGTTGAAACAAAAGTGTTGCACACCGACCTGAGCCTGAAAGAAATTGCCTGGCAAATGAATTTTACAGATAGCAGTCATTTGTCGCGCTCATTTAAGAAAGAGTATGGCATGACAGTCAAGCAATTTAAGAATAGTGGATCTGTGTGTGCATAATTGCAGTGTCATTCAATGACAATCTGATAACTATAGTTTAAAACAAAAAATGGGTATTCGTTATGAAATACCCACTTCTACCATTGCCTCAATCGTTATATTTGATTGATGTAAATTTGATATGATATAGTAGTTAAAATGAAATATATGTGATGAAAAATTTTTGGGACGAACGATATAGCCAGAATGAATTTGCATACGGGGAAGCACCAAATAGCTATTTAGAAGCGAAATTACCATTACTAAAAGCAGGAAAGATTCTTTTCCCTGCGGAAGGAGAGGGACGTAATTCTGTTTATGCCGCCCAGTTGGGGTGGGAGGTGTCTGCTTTTGATTTTAGTGTAAAAGGTAAAGAACGTGCTGACCAGCTGGCAGCTTCTAAAAGCGTGTCGATAGATTATAGACTGAGCAGCTTTTTGGAAGAATATTATAATGTTGGAGAATTCGACGCAATTGGGATGTTTTTTGTCCATTTTCCACAAGAGATAAAAACGGAGATGCACAAGCGACTTGATAGCTATCTTAAAGTTGGTGGACATATTATTATGGAGGCTTTTAGCAAAGAGCACCGTGAACTTAATAGGGTTAATCCCTCGGTTGGTGGGCCTCCGGATGCTAATATGATGTACTCAATAGACGAAATCAAGCGAGATTTTAGTAATTACGAATTCATCGAATTATCAAAGGAAATGACTACTCTTAATGAAGGTTTCGGGCATGTTGGTAAAAGCTCTGTGATACGATTTATTGGGCGGAAAATCGGTTAGTTTTTATTGTATACAAAATAGATGAACCCCGGGTGCCATATGCACCCGGGGTTCATTGTTTTTCACATCTCTCACCCCAAATTTACCATTCGTTACCGTCTTTTATTTTTGTCCGATGTACAATCAAATGAATAAAATTAAATAAGAGTTTAAATAAATTAAAAATTAAATTGTGAAAATTAAAATATTGGTTACATTTGTGTAAAATAATTTACATGAAAAAGAAGTTACCCATCCAATGTCCGAGCTGCAGTAATAGTTTAAAAGTTCAAAGTTTACATTGTGAAAGCTGTGATACTACCATTAGCGGTTTATTTGAGTTACCTGTTTTGCTTCAACTCGAACCTAATGAGCAAAGCTTTATCCTTGATTTTGTAAAGAGTAGCGGTAGCTTAAAAGTAATGGCAGGAAAATTAAAACTCAGTTATCCAACAGTGAGAAACATGTTGGACGATCTAATACATAAACTAAACCAGTTACAAAATGAAGATTGATTTTTATTATAATCTCTTTAAAAGGATTGCGGGTGAAAAGTCTTTACTGATAGGCCTTACCGTAATCATTTTAACTTCTCTGACAGGTTATTATAGTGGTACCCATTTCCCCGGTGTTTTGTCTGTTAAAACCTGTCCTGAAATATCCATTTGGTATTTTCTTATTCAGGGCTTGCTCAATTGGATGGTTGTATCAATTGTTTTTTTCCTGGCTGCTATTTTATTTTCTTCGTCAAAGGTTCGCCTGATTGATATTATTGGCACACAAGCTTTGGCCCGCAGTCCATACTTGCTGGCTGCTTTTACCGGATTTCCCGATTCTTTAGATCAATTGGGAAAATACTTACAGTGGACCTATATGAAAATAGGTGATCCAATTACCTTGAGTACATACGATTTAATAATGGCTGTTATTTTAATCATTCTGACGCTATTACTAACAGTATGGTTAGTAGCTCTCATGTTTAACGCTTTAAAAGTTTCGGCCAATTTAAAAGGTGGAAGATTAACCGGTGTATTCATTGTGAGTTTAGTGATATCAATCATTTTAGGCTTAGTACTTAATTATTTACTAATCAAAAACTATTTACCATGAAATCCCTAGTGTTATTAACTGTTGTTGCAATGGCAATGAGCCTGTCGGCTCAAACATCTGACACTTTATCTATAAAAAGTGGAGAGGTAAACTTGCATGCTGTATTGTCGCAACCAACGATAAATGAAGACAAATGTATGGCACTTATTATTGCCGGTTCAGGGCCAACTGATTTGAATGGAAATCAACCGGGATTACAAAATAACAGCTTACTGTATTTGTCGCAGGCACTGGTGGAGAATAATGTGGCCACTTTACGCTTTGATAAAAGAGGAATAGCCCAAAGTGCTTATACAGGATTTGATGAGTCAGAATTACGAATAGAAGATTTTGCGGATGATGTGAATACTCTATTGAGTTATTGCAAGGATAATGGTTACAAGAAAATATATGTCATTGGCCACAGTGAAGGATCACTAATTGGCTTATTAGCAGTTCAAAAAACAAATGTTTCGGGGTTTGTTTCTTTATGTGGAGCTGGAAATCCTGCTGATGTTGTAATTAAAAACCAGCTACACCCAAAGTTACCACCAGCAATGTATGAGCAAACCGAGAGTATTATTGATAGTCTGAAACAAGGCGATCGTGTAAATAATGTTCCGCCCCAGTTTTTTGCACTTTTTCGTCCTTCGGTTCAAAACTATTTGATATCATGGTTTAAGTATTCACCTGCTGAGTTAATGACTAAATTATCTTGTCCGGCGCTGGTAGTTCAGGGCGAAAAAGATCTGCAGGTTGGCGAGTCTGAAGCATTACGACTTGCTAAAGCAACATCTCAAGGTCAGGTTGAGTTAATTGAAAATATGAACCATGTACTGAAAACAATTAGTGGTGATATTCAAGAGAATATGGCATCATACCGGAATCCTGAACTTCCTGTCAATAAGGAACTGATTGCAAAAGTTGTTGAATTTATCAATGAGAGACGATGAAAAAGACACAAATGGGATGGGTGTTTATCATTTTAATACCACTTGTAGCAGCATTTAATCTTATTTACTTTCCTGAATTACTTATAGCAATAAGCATAGTCACTACATTGTTTATTGTACTTCTGTTGTTTTATAAACTAAGTGTTGAGGTAGACAATAGCCATGTACGTTTCTCTTTTGGTATTGGATTGATTAAAGGAAAGTATCTCTTAAAAGATATTAATTATTGTAAAGCTATCAAGTATATGCCTTTAGGATGGGGCATACGTTTTCGACCAGGAGCGATACTCTACAATGTTTCTGGCAATAAAGCCATTGAGCTTTCTGTAAAGAATAAAAAGTTGAAGGTGTGGATTGGCACCAATGCCCCTGATGAACTGGCGGCATATATTAGTTCGAAATTACCTAAAGGTAGAGCAGAGAATTAGTGTTAATCGCAATTACACGAATTACTTTCCCAAAAAGTCAATCACTTGTTGCCTACTTGGTTTGTCATGACATTACTCATCGCCCGGCTAGTTTATTTGATATCTATTAGTCAGATGGCGAGTAATGTATTAATTCAAGATTTCTCTCCGGATGTTGAGAGGAGTCTTAACAAAGCTGGACCTCAGAGCTTATGTCAGCAAGTAATGAGTCTTAGCAATAATTGTCAGATATTACAAAGATCGAAACCTATTTTTGCTTAATCACTAACAGTTTTAGTAATGCATCAGATGTATTGTGCCAACCGCGTTGCAGATTTTTATCCACATGCACCATATCGCCTTGTTGAGCTTGAATACTTTTGTCTTCAATACTGATCTCGCCACTTCCTTCCACTATATAAAAACACACATCGATAGGAAGAGCATGGGGCGGTACAAAGCCATTTTTTTGAATTTGTAATTCGACAAAATCATTATGTTGGGTCGAAGCCAGCAAATAACCGAGGGCTTCGTTGTTGTTTAAAACTTCTGTTTTATCAGAATAAGGATAATGCATAGGAAGTAGTCATTTTGTTGAGTGGCAATTTATGGATTTTTATTAGAAGTGACGAATTGCAAAATCCATATGAATTTACTTTTGACAAAAAACAGATGTCATTAAGCTTATTCTGGAATCTTAACGTTATCATTCTGAAAATTTAGAGTACCCACTCTAACTTTTCAGAGTGTCCACTCTGAATTTTAATAGTTACAATTCTGAAATTTCAGAGAGAGGCTTCTAAATTTTCAGAATAAATGTTGTTAGTTACGATAATCGTTATAATATGCATGGTAATAAGAAATGAATTTCCTTAAGTGTTTATTATCAGTTGTTTAATGTCAAATAGCCATTTTGTTTCAAAATAAATGGTAGGGTAAATATCTGTGCATGCGGTAATGAAGTAAACAACACAATTAATCACATCATTAAAAATAAGGATCATGAAAAATTATTTTAAAGTATTTGTTACCGCGTTAGTATTTATGTCCTATGGATTTATAGTGAATGCACAAGATGGAGCCAGCGGTCCCATTCTAAGCGAAGAACAAAAGGTAATGGTTGCAGAACACAAAGCAGAGAAGCAAGCCAATCATGAAGCTTTTAAAGCAACACTAACTGAGGAACAACAGGCTATTTTGGATAATAAAGAGATGAGCCGACAAGAAAAACATAAGGCTTTTATGGAATCCTTAACTGAAGAGCAGGTAGCCATGCGACAAGCCAATAAAGAAAGTGCTGCAGCTAACCGAGAAGCATTACGAGCCACACTTAGTGATGAGCAAATAGAAGCAATTAAGGCCCACAAGGAAGAGCAACGTAAAGAGTTTAGAGAATCGTTAAGTGAAGAGCAAAAGGAATTGGTTGCGGCAGCTAAGTCAGAAAAAGAAGCTAACCGTGATGCTTTTGAAGCAACCTTAACGGATGAGCAGTTAGCTATCTTGGAAAACAATGACTTAAGCAGAAAAGAAAAGCAGGAAGCTTTAAAAGCAACTTTAACTGAGGAGCAGCGTGAGTTAAGAAAAGCCAATATGGAATCAATGAAAGAGAACCGTAAGGCAATACAGGAGACTTTAACAGAGGAGCAAAAGCAGGCAATGAAAAAGCGGGCCAAGGAGCGCAATCGCAAGCAAAGAAACCGCAATAACGGATAATTAATAATGTTTCTATTAGAAAGTACAGGTTTGCACCTGTACTTTTTTACGCATCAATCAATGTTGAGATAAGTCCTTGAAATTGAATCTGCAGGATTGCTGTTTGAACAAGTTAAGTAAGATATTTAATTTTTATTGTACTCCAATATATGAGAAGTCTCTTATTAATCAGCCTTTGTATGTGGCCATTAATTTTTACCACCTCACAAGTTAGCTACATCGATTCGGTATTAAATGAAGTAATGTACTACGATGACGAATTTCTTTATACGGAGCTTGAAGCAGCAAATACTTTTCATTTTATGTATGTTAATAGCACATACAACAATAAAACATACTATGCAGGACGAGAGGTAGCTAACCCGATGTATTATTTATCTGGTCAGGTTTCATATTTTAATTCCAAAGGATTTTTTGTTGGATTTGGCACCAGCTCGGGTACTTGGTTCAGTACCAATGATGATGCTCACTATAACAATGCATTGGTTGTAGGATATGGTAAAAGTTTGAAGAAAGTCAAATGGTTAAGGTACAATATCTCTTACAGTCGTTTTTTTGGAATTAACCAAGGGCTGAACTTCTCCTCTACATATAGCAATAATGCTCACTTTGGATTTGGAACTAAATTCAAATGGATCGGCAGCAGGGCAGGGGTCAATATTTTATTTGGTAAAGCAACAAAAGCTACTTTTAGTTGGGATTTATATACCAACATTACAATTGCAAAAATGAGTGCATTTAAATCTATTAAACTTGAGCCTGAATTATCTTTTTTTTATGACTCAGAAGAAGTTGAGCAGGTTTCGGATATTAACCAACAAACCAGCTATGCCAATAAATTTGGATGGATGAATACCGAGTTAAATTTACCAATAACATTCAACCTAAATGATTTTGATGTTGAATTAGCTTACACAATCAATTTGCCTCGATCTCTTGATCTAAATTATTCATATGATACAACTAATCTCTTTACTATTTCAGTTGGTTATATTATAAGCTTATAATATAACCAACTTTAAATTCTAAGTATTTCTTAATTGAGCAATAGTATCAGCAACTGCTAAAATGATGGCTCCAAGTACAATGGTCACTACGGCGAATAAAAAAATCTTAACTACTATCATGGTCATGAGATTTAAAGATTACTAATATTTTGATAACTTTTGCAATCTATGTACCAAAAGAACGGCTGCTCTTATTCCTTTAACTTACTTTAGTTTTTATCTGCAATTGTTAAGATTTTTGTTAAAGCATAAAAACCTCTTCCTTGTAAGAGATTGATATAAGTTGGAGAATTAACGTATATCTAGTATTTTCGGGTAAGGCATGTAGTATGTTATACATTTTACCCTATGAAAATTAAGACTGCACAATTCAGTTTCTCCATTATATTCTTATTTTTTGTTTCGTTAGCAACTGCTCAAAAGCTTGGTATACCCGAGTTAGAATTTTTTAATAGAAGGCAGTACAAAGCTGCAACACAGAATTGGAAAATCAGTCAGAGTAATAGCGACCTGCTGTATTTTGGCAACAATGACGGGTTGTTGGAATATGACGGTGTTAGTTGGCGTTTGCATCGTGAGATGGGGGATTTTATTGCACGAAGTGTTAGCTGCATTGGAGATAAAATCTACACAGGCGGTTATAATGAATTCGGTTACTTTCAGTACGACTCGTTGCATCACTTACATTATAAATCATTGACAACCCGGCCTGAATTAAACGCAGTTGGTAATATTTGGAATATCTATCACTTTCGCGGTCGAGTCATTTTCCAATCGGAGATTGCCTTATATATTTTTAAAGGAGATCAGCTTGAGACAATAGTTAAATCAAAATCCAGGTTCTCTTCTTCTTTTATCGTTAATGATATGTTCCTGGTTCACGATGAACAGCAAGGACTGTTAGAACTAAGAGGCAATAATGCCTATCCGGTTGTTGGTGGAGTTCGGTTTGCAGGTAAAGATATTACTTCAATTATGGCAATTGATACTGATAAGATTGTTATCTGCACAATGAAAGAGGGTATGTTCCTTTGGAATATGCAAAGCATTGAACCTTGGTTAGTACCGGCCAATGACAAGCTTAAGGAAGCCAATATTTTTTGTGGAATCTCTTACGAAGATAAGTACTTGGTATTTGGAACTATCCAAAATGGCTTGTTGATTACTGATTTAGATGGAGATTTGGTGATGGAGGTTGATAAGGACAAGGGACTGGTTAATAATACCGTACTTAGTTTGTTTGTGGATAAAGAGGGAAATATCTGGTGTGGATTGGATAATGGAATTTGCAGAGTGAACCTGAAATCAGGTATCTCATATATAAGCGGGTATTATGATTTAGGAACAGGTTATGTAATGGATCGCTATGAGGATAATTACTATTTTGGAACCAACCAGGGATTATTTCGGATTAGTGAAGAACATTTTAATAATCCGGTTAAGGATCGATCGCACTTTGAAAAAGTTGATGGGTCTGATGGGCAAGTCTGGTCCATATATAAAGATAAAACAGGTGTATTGTGCGGACATAATATTGGCGTATTAGAGCTCAATAAAGGCAAAGCAAACCTTATTACACCTTCATCTGTCAATGGAGTTTGGAATTTTATCAATATAGAAAACCAACCTGATTTAATGTTGGCGGGAACTTACAATGGTTTTATTCTTCTGAAAAAAAATAGAAGTAAATGGACATTTGTGTGCCATGTAGAAGGATTTATTGAATCATCTAGATTTGCAGTGTGGGATGAGGATGGGAAACTTTGGGTTTCTCATGGCGACCTGGGTATTTATCAGCTAACTTTTAGTGAAGATTATAAGAAGGTAGAAAAAGTTAAGGAATTTGAATTTTCAAGTTTTCCCGGAAATAAAACCGGCATTGTATCAAAAGTAAATGGACGATTGATTTTTACTGGTGCCGGAGGATTTTATAGGATAAATACAGAAGGAGTTGCAGGAAGAGAAACTCGTTTTGATACATTTTTTGAAGAAGGGAATTATCCTTACAAACTAATTGAGGATCGATTAGGAAATATTTGGTTCTTTATTGATGACAATACCGGGGTATTGAGGTTATTGGAGGATGGAACTTATAAAAAGATTGTATTTCCATTCCTACCACTTGAGCAGAAACTGGTTTCTGCATTTGAATCAATATATGTAGCTGATGACAATAATGTGTTTTTTGGTGTAGAAGATGGTTTTGCTCATTACAAGGCTTTGGATAACAGTAATTTTAGATTGCCTTTCAAGGTGCATTTGCGCTCCTTTAAAGGAATAACAGATAGTATTGGATTTATTATTCATCAAACAGATAAAGCGGATAAGGAGCAGTTAATAACACCTGAATACGAGTTTAGAAAGAATGCATTCGAAATTAGTTATGCAGCTACATTTTATCAGGGTAAGGATATTCAATATTCTACAGAGTTAACTGGAGCAGATTATCAGGTGTCAACGTGGAGTACACGAACAAATGTCCGGTATATTAAATTAAAAGAGGGCGAATATAAGTTTACGGTTAGAGCAAAGAACAGATATGGAATAGAAGCGCTTCCTTTAAGCTTTTATTTTAAAATCCATCCTCCCTGGCATCGCCATTTGTATGCTAAGATAGGGTATATGATTTTGGTATTGCTTATTGCCGTTGTTGTAATATATATTTTTAATCGTCGAATTGAGGCGAGCCGTCAAAGAGAAAAACTTAAGCAAAGGCAGCGCTATAAAGCGAGAGAAGAACATCTAACTAATGAAGCTTTACGAGCAGAAAAAGAGATGATTAGATTACGCAATGAAAAGTTGCGAAATGAGATGCTTTTTAAAGAAAAGGAGTTGGCTAATTCTACAATGAACATCATCCAGAAGAATGAGTTTTTAGCTACCGTTAAAGAACGATTAATGAGAATTAAATCCTTGAAAGATACTTCAGAAATAGCTCATAAACTGGAGTTGCTGATAAAAAAAATAAACAAGGATTTGGACAGTGAAAGCCATTGGGAAGTTTTTGAGCTGCACCTTGAGCAAGTGCATGAAGATTTTCTGAAGCGTTTGAAGATGAAACATCCCAACCTAAACCCGCGTGAACAGAAACTTTGTGCATATATTCGAATGGGTATGTCCTCCAAAGAAATTGCGGTTATTATGAATATCTCCTATCGGGCGGTTGAAAATAATCGCTATCGATTACGACAAAATCTGGATTTAGAATCCGGCGATAATTTGTCAAAGTATATCAATAGTATTTAAACAAGAGATGCTGATTTATGTTTTTGCCAATATTGAAAAGTTAATAAATGTGTATTGTGGTTTGTTGTTTTAAAGTATATGAATGAGTAGGAGAATGGAGTTTTTATTTTGTTGCAATTCTTCTTAAATATGTTGATTACTAGTAATTAATGATTTTCATTGTGAGTTATTTGTGAGTTTTTATGAGTTGGTTTGAGAGTTTTAAGTGTGTCATAATATTAGGAAAAATTAACAGTTGGGCCGTAAGTTTGATCCATCGAATATTTAAATCCATTTATTATGAAACACGTATTAGGGATTTTTCTCTTTTTACTGACGCTAACAAGTCAGGCACAAGAATTAACCGTTGCAGGTAAAGTGACGGGGACTGACGGAGCTCCTGTTCCTGGGGTTAGTGTCATTATAAAAGGCACTACCATTGGAACGATTACTACCATTGATGGTGACTTCTCATTACAAGCCAATATGGGCGATGTGATCGTTTTTTCATTTATTGGAATGAGTTCACAGGAAATCACTGTTACATCATCAATAATTAATGTCGTTTTAGAAGAAGAGCTAACCGATCTGGATGAAGTAGTAGTTGTTGGTTATGGTGTTCAAAAGAAAAGTGTAGTAACTGCAGCAATAAGCAGTGTGTCTGCCGAAGCACTTGAAGCAGCAACACCTTCAAGAATTGAAGATGTATTAAAAGGACGCGTTTCTGGTGTTCAGATTACTCAAAGCTCTGGACAACCAGGATCTGACTCAAAAGTCCGTATCCGCGGTATTGGTACTATTAACAACAGTGAGCCATTATACATCGTTGATGGTATGGCTGTAGATGGCGGTATCAACTATTTAAATCCATCGGATATAGAATCTGTAGAAGTATTAAAAGATGCAGCATCAGCGGCCATTTATGGTGCACGTGCTGCTAACGGAGTTATTTTGGTAACCACCAAAACAGGGAAGTCAGGAAAAATGAACATTTCTTACGATTTCTCTTACGGTTGGCAAAATCCATGGACCAAAAAGGCAGTGCTGGATGCAACAGAATACATGGTGTTAATGAATGAAACTAACCTAAACGATGGTTTGTTACCTATTTATTCACCTGAAGAGATTGCGGCAGCAGGAAAAGGTACTGATTGGCAGGATGAAACTTTTAATTATAATGCTCCAATCCAGAATCACCAGGTGAGTTTAAGTGGTGGAAGCGACAATGCCAGTTACTTTGTGTCATTTGGTTACTTTGATCAGGATGGAATTGTCGGAGGTAACTATGGACGTTCAAATTATGAGCGTTATAGTATACGTTCGAATACAACTTATAATGTATTTGAAAAAGAGCGCGCCCTATTAAGTAAATTCAGGGTTGGGGTTAATGCCGGATACTCGCGGATTAAAAGTTCAGGTATTGATACTAATTCGGAGTTTGGTTCAGTATTAGGTAGTGCTTTAGCAATGAGTCCATTGGTGCCTGTTTATGCCGAAGATCCGGATGCTGTATTGGCAGAATATCCAACAGCGGTAACTGATAGAAATGGTCGTGTATTTTCACTTCCTCCATCTGGATTTCAGGAAATCGCAAATCCGGTTGCAATGCTACATGCCCCAACAATCAGTGAGGGTAACTCAGATAAATTTGTATCCACTTTCTGGGGCGAGATAGACCTATATAAAGGTATTAAGTTTAAAACCAGTTATGGAGCTGACCTTGCTTTTTGGGGCGACGATGGTTACACTTACCCATATTATTTAACTTCTCAAGGTAAAAATACAGAACAAAGTAGTGTGTCATCGAGCATGAACCGTGGCTTTACATGGCAGATAGAAAATACTTTATCGTATGCAAAGTCAATTAACGAGAAGCATAACTTCGCCGTGTTACTGGGGCAATCAGCACGTGAATATACCTATAAGAATGTGGGTGGTATTGATTATGATCTGCTAGAATACGTACCATACAAATCAATTATAGATTATGCCATTGGTGATCCGGATGATGAGCGTGTATATGGCGGTACTGGTGGAACAACTGCAACTACACTGGCATCTTATTTCGGTCGTCTTGATTATAACTTCGATGAGCGATATATGTTCCAGGCGAGTGTTCGTCGTGATGGATCTTCACGCTTTGGAGCCAATAACAAGTGGGCTACTTTCCCGTCAGCTTCGATTGGTTGGAATGTGACGAATGAAGGATTTATGGAAGACAGACCTGAGTGGTTTGATTACTTAAAAATCAGAGCAAGCTGGGGACAGAATGGTAATGAGCAGATAGGTAACTTTGCTTACACAAGTCTGATGGATGGTAACCAAAATTACTATTTCGGAACAGGCGATAATGAAAAACTTCAATATGGAAGTAGTCCATCACGTATTGCCAACCCTGATATTATCTGGGAGGAATCAGAGCAAATTGATATAGGTTTTGATTTGCGTTTATTCAAAAGCAGGTTGGCTGTTGGTTTCGACTATTTTAGAAAAGACACGGAAGGAATGTTAATGGAACAACCAATTCCAAATTATGTTGGAAAAGGTAAACCTATTGCCAATGTTGGCGATATGCGTAACTCAGGTGTTGAAATTGAGTTGTCGTGGAAAGATAATATTGGAAGCTTCAAATATGGAGTCTCTGCCAATGCATCTTATCTGAAAAACGAACTGATTAACTTAGGTAATGAGTCAGGTGAGATTTGGTTAGAAAATGCATTTGGTATCGGAGATTTTGTTCATGGGCAGAACGGCGAAGCATTTCCACATTTCTATGGTTACGAGACAGCTGGAATTATCCAAAACCAGAGCGAACTAGATGCTTATCTTCCTACTTATGCGATTTCTGGTGACAAAGATAAGATTGGTATTGGAGATGTTCGATTTGCTGATACCAATGGAGATGGTGTTGTTGATGAGGATGATCGTACCATTATAGGTAAAGGTACACCAGACTGGACCTTTGGTATTAATATTGATGCTGAATACAAAAACTTTGATTTGACCATGTTCTTCCAGGGAGCGCTTGGTGGTGATATTTTCGATTATTCAACAAGGAGCGATATTCCAAGAATGAACCTACCTGCTTTCATGTTAGATCGTTGGACAGGAGAAGGAACTTCGACCAATCTGCCAAAGTTATCTACTAAATCATATGGTTATAACTGGAAAGCTTCTGATCTCTATGTTAAAAGTGGAAACTACATTCGTCTTAAAACCATTCAGTTAGGATATACAATTCCACAATCTATTTTAAGCGCTAACTACATTCAGCGATTCAGAGTATTTGTGTCTGCAGAAAACTTATTGACTTTTGCGAGTTACGAAGGATTTGACCCTGAGATTGCTTCAGGCGGATATAACACCATTGGTGTTGACCGGGGAATCTACCCTCAATCAAGAACCATTTCAGTAGGAGCTAACATTACTTTCTAATTTGTAAGAACTGATATCATGAAAAATTATATAAAAGGAATACTCTTAGCATTGTTAGTAGTCTTGTCCGCTTGTGGGGATGATTTTCTAACGGTGCAGCCAACTGCTTCTCAAGAAGCCGGAGGTCCGGCAACCGAAGGGGCGATATTATCTAACCTTGGTGCCTGTTATCAAATTCTGTTGTTCGACAGTTATGCTGACTTTAACTACAATAGTATTGTCCTGATGTCCGACTTAATGTCTGACGATATATACAAGGGTGGAGGTAATGCCGGTGATCAGGCTATGTTATATAGTTTGTCGCAATATAGTGCATCAGCCGAAGAGACTCCAGCCGGACTCTGGAATATCTATTACAGTGGATTGAGCCGTTGTAATAATGCTATTATTGCTTGCGAAAATGCTGTTGATGTTGATGAAGAAACATTGGCTCAGCTTAAAGCAGAAGCTCATTTTCTGAGAGCATACTTTGTACATTGGTTATGGAAGTTCTGGGGTAATATCCCTTACTTTGAAACCGAGCTGGAGCCACCTTATATGGCACCTCAATATACGGCTGATCAGATTTATGCTGAGATTATAGAAGATCTGGATTTTGCGATTGCCGATGATAAGTTACCAATGCGAACCAATGAAACGAATCATGGACGGGCAACTTTGGCTGCTGCTATGATGTTAAAAGCTCGTGTGGTATTGTATCAGGAAGATGCATCCAAATATGGAGAAGTAATGACTGATATGCAGCGTATTTATGCTGAGGGTGGATTTACTTTACCAGCTTATGCTTCTATCTGGGATCGTGAAGGTGAGTTTGGAAATGGTTCTATCTTTGAAGCAAACCATCTGCCGGAAGGTAAAGACTGGGGAGAAGCCTGGACAGGTTTTGGAACCAACTTACCGGAATTTATTTCAGCAAACGAGTTAAAGGGCGAAGACCTGTTATCCGGCAATGACTTTTATAAAGGTGGTTGGGGATTTGGCCCTGTGCGTTCAGAAACGGTAACCATCTTTGAAGAAGGAGATGTTCGATTGGCTGCTTCAATTAATCAATATGCGGCAGGTTCATATGTTGAGCGTTTCCAGAATACAGGTTACTTTATGGCCAAATATGCTGCTCGTGAGGACTATAATGATGCACCTTATGGAGAGCCATTAAACTACGAAAACAACGTTCGTATTTTCCGTTATGCCGAAGCTCTTCTTAATACAGCTGAATTAATGGTTATGCATGGTGTTACCAGTTCAGGTTCACTGACTGCGCAAGATGCTTTGGATATGATTAGAACGCGTGCCGGTTTAGTATCAATCCCTGCCACAGAAGAGAACATCAAGTTGGAACGCCGGCGTGAATTTGTAGGTGAAGGTATTCGTTACTGGGATTTGGTTCGTTGGGGCGATACTGACCTGCTGACCGATGATAATCCTGATTTCTCATCAACCAGAAGCTGGACAGAGAATAAAAAGTACCTGCCAATTCCACAGACGGAAATTGACAGAACTGAAGGCGACTTTAAACTTGTTCAAAATCCGTATTAACCAGGTTTGTGTTTAATCCAATTAAAAAGAATACCATGAAAAATATGATAAAATCAGGATTAAGCTTTCTTATGGCAATCGTGCTTTTAGTCAGTTGTGATCCAAATGAATTTGATAAATCAGGCTTAGGATTAAATGGCTCTCCTGCCGAAGGAGACATGAGTTTTACCATAACTCCTAAAACAGATGACCCATTTAGATTTACCTTAACTAATAATACGCCTACCGAGGGAATGGTGTCCATCGTTTGGGCTTTGGGAAATGGTACCGTTCTGCAGGGAAGCCAGGTAGAAGCCTATTATCCGCTTCCGGGAACTTACGATCTTACATTAACAATCACTGCCAATAATGGTCAGTCAACATCAAAAGTTGAACAGGTTATTCAAACCGAAACAGATTATAGTTTCCTGGATAGTCCTGTAATTAACTTCCTTTCAGGCGGATCGTCAGCTGTTGATGGAAAAACCTGGGTAGTTGATAGTTTATATAGAGGTCACTTTGGTATTGGTCCGGCAGATGGTACAACTCCGGATTGGTGGGCAGCTAATCCGTTACAGAAGTCGAATGGGGGTACATATGATGATAAATTTACCATCAAATTAGTTGAGTTTGTATTTGATTTTCAAAATAATGGGGATTCCTATGTAAAGGATTACCAGATTGATAATCCGAACTATTCTAATGGTTATACAGGTCCTGATGAAGGCGATGCAGATTATATTGTGCAGTTTACACCTGCTGCAGCAACCTGGTCTTTGACAGAGCGCGACGGTGTTAATTACATCACATTGTCTTCGAGCAAACCATCTTTCTTTGGTTTCGATTATGGTGGAAATTACGAATATCGTATTGATTTAATCAACGAAGATGAATTACACTTAAGTACTATTGGAGGCGATGGTAATCGTTGGTTTAATATTCTTGTTCGCGATGGTTACGAGCGTCCGGTCATTGAAAAACCATTGGAAGCTAAAGATGTGATGGATGACTTTGAAGGCAATGGAAATATTGATTGGTTGCAGGGTGAGCTGATTAAATTTGAAACCATTAACAATTTTGCACCAGTACCAATTAACGAATCAGCAAACATTGCACTCTATCAAAAAGGAGAAGGTCCGTTTGAAGCATTGACCAGCGTCTTTGAACATCGATTTGATTTATCGGAGCGCAACGTGTTTAGTATGAAGGTGTTTATGCCTCAGTTTAATGATTATGAAACAGAGTGTCAACCGGATTGGATCACCTGGATACCAAATAAAAAACTACTGCCACAAGTTGATCTGAAGCTACAGGATTCTAAACTGGGTGGTGATGCATGGACAACGCAACAGGTGAGAACCGTTGTACTAACTGACGATCAGCTTGGCAAATGGGTTGAAATAACATTTGACTTTAGCGATGTCTCTGATCGTACAGATTTTGATCAAGTGGTTGTTCAGTTTGGTATGGAAGGACACTGTAATGGTGGAATATTCTATATGGACGACTTTATGCTGAATCAATAGTATTCTGAATGATTTTTCAGATTAGTGCATCGAAAGATGCACTAATCTTTTCTAACTCAACCATCAATTATTGATCGAGATGAATAACTTCTATATCATCACCAAATTATTTGTTTTGTCTTTGATTCTGCCGGCCTGCTTATCATGTAGCAAGGATGATTCGGACAAACCAACTTATGAAGCTGATTTCACATTTGAAATTGATCCGGCTACCAATGAGGTAACTTTTCAAAACCAATCGAGCGGTGATTACCTTTATGTGGAATGGGATTTTGGTAATGAACAAACCACCGGAAAGAGTACTGAAAAAAACAAAGTTCACACGATCTATTATCCAAAGAAAGGAGAATATGAAGTAACGCTTAAAGTTTGGGGAAATCTAAATACATCTGCTGACACTAAAGTAGTGACCAAAACAATTAGTATAGAGGCTGATGATCCTGATTATGTTGATCCGGAAGGTTTAATATGGTCAGATGAGTTTAATAACGCAACCATTAATGCAGCTAACTGGACCTTTGAAGTGGGGCATGGCGATTGGGGTTGGGGTAATAATGAGTTACAATATTATACCAATGGCGATAATGCTGAGATTGTCGATGGTAAGTTGGTGTTGACAGCCAAAAAGATTAATGATGATAAGGCTCAAGGCTCATACACTTCAACACGTATGATTTCGTGGGGCAAGCAGGAGTTTACCTACGGACGAATTGAGGCAAGAGCCAAGCTGCCTTCAGGAACCGGGATTTGGCCGGCGATCTGGATGTTGGGAGCTAATCTTGATCAGGTAGGATGGCCGGCATGTGGTGAAATTGATATTATGGAATATGTTGGTTTCGAACCTGATGTTGTTCATTCGACGGTGCATTGTACAGCTGGTTCAGGAGCCAATGGCAATGGTAGTTCAAAAGCATTGGAAACAGCCGAAGAAGCATTTCATATTTATGGTTTGTTGTGGACCGAATCTGCCTTAACATTCTATGTTGATTCACCTGATAACGTAGTACATGTTTACTCACCAGCGAATAAAGATGAAACGAATTGGCCTTTTAATAAACCTCATTTTTTCATTTTAAATGTTGCAGTTGGAGGTACATGGGGCGGTGCTCAGGGAATTGATAACACCATATTTCCTCAATCCATGGAAATCGATTATGTCCGTGTTTATGAACTGGACGAATAGAATCAGCCATTGCACATAGTCATGAAGTTATTCATCAATGTCATATTACTTATAATGCTGTTATCCTGTCAAACGGATGGCTATGAATTGGTATGGTATGATGAATTTGATTACGATGGATTGCCAGATACTACTATGTGGAGTTATGACACTCAGGGCAATAACAAGCAATGGGGAAATAACGAGTTACAATTTTATACGCATGGTCAACCAGAAAATGTATGGGTTCAAAATGGTAAACTATTTATTAGTGCATTGCAAACAAATGATCAGGACAAGCCATATACTTCCACCCGGCTTATAACCAAAGGCAAAGGTGAATGGACATATGGAAAGATTGAAGTATGCGCCAAATTAGCTGGAGGTAAAGGAGCCTGGCCTGCCATATGGATGTTGCCATCAGATGATACTTATGGACAATGGCCGGCAAGTGGTGAAATTGATATAATGGAGTATGTTGGTTATGAAAGTGATTCAGTATACTCAACAATTCACAGTGGTGCATATAATCACATTGAAGGGACACAGAAAACTTCAGCAACATTTGTGTCCGATGCCGAATCAGCTTTCCATGTTTATTCGCTGGAATGGTCAGAAAAAAGTTGTCAGTTTTTTATAGACGGACGCAAGCACTTTGAGTACAACAAAGGAGCAAAAGCTACAAGTCATGAATGGCCTTTTGATCAGTCTTTTTATCTGATATTAAACATTGCAGTTGGTGGTGATTGGGGCGGTAAGTATGGGGTTGACGAGTCTATATTCCCTTGCACTATGGAAGTAGACTATGTTAGAGTCTATCAAAGAAACTAAGCCTTACAATAAGGCAGTCAGAAACAAATAATGTAGATACAAAATGAAACTATCGAGATATTTAACTGGCATAATCATAATAGCACTTTCCGCTTGGGCATGCCAGGTGCCAGATAATCAGGAAGTAAATTCAGAGTTGGAAAGCAAGATAGAGAATCTATTGAAACAAATGACTCTGGAAGAAAAGGTTGGTCAGATGAATCAATATAATGGATTCTACGATGTAACTGGACCTGCTCCATCAGCAGGTGATGCTAAAAATAAATACGACCATATTAAGAGAGGTTGGGTTGGTTCCATGCTAAATGTCAGAGGGGCCGGTGAAGTGAGAAAAATGCAGTCGCTGGCAGTCGATAGTTCGCGCCTTGGTATTCCCATGATCTTTGGTTTTGATGTGATTCATGGGCATAAAACACTATCGCCCATTCCTTTGGCTGAGGCAGCAAGTTGGGATTTGAAAGCAATAGAAAAATCGGCTCGTATTGCAGCCATTGAAGCATCTGCCGAAGGACTTAACTGGACATTTGCCCCGATGGTTGACATTTCACGTGATGCACGCTGGGGTCGTGTTATGGAAGGAGCGGGTGAAGATACATACCTGGGTTCCAAAATTGCGGTTGCTCGTGTAAAAGGTTTTCAAGGTGATGACCTAAGTGCTAATAATACTCTTGCAGCCTGTGCCAAACATTTTGCAGGTTATGGTTTTGCCGAGGCAGGAATGGACTATAATACGGTTGATGTGGGTTCTGTAACTTATTACAATGTGATCTTTCCTCCTTTTAAGGCGGCTATAGAAGAAGCAGATGTGAAGACATTTATGAATTCATTTAATATTGTAAATGGTGTTCCGGCAACAGCCAATAAATATCTGCAACGCGACATCCTAAAGGGCGAATGGGGTTTTAAAGGTTTTGTAATATCGGACTGGAGCAGTGGCCTTGAAATGATTGACCATGGATATGCCAGGGACCTGGAACATGTAGCAGAGTTATCAGCTAACGCAGGGTCTGATATGGATATGGAATCGTATGCCTATGTCAAGCATCTGGCAGCACTAGTTAAGGCAGGAAAGGTTGATGTGAATGTTGTAGATGATGCGGTTCGTCGTATCTTGCGTGTTAAATTCGAATTAGGCTTGTTTGATGATCCATATAAATACTGTGACGAAGCACGCGAAAAAGAATTGATTTATCATCCTGATCACATGGCGGCAGCTCTGGATATGGCAAAGAAATCAATCGTTTTACTTAAGAATGAAAATGATATTCTTCCTTTAGAAAAAGGCAAACAAAAAATTGCTGTTATCGGTACTTTGGCCAATGATAAAGACAGTCCGTTAGGCAACTGGCGAATGGCAGGAGAAGATAATACGGCTGTATCTGTATTAGAAGGCTTGGATGCTTATGGCGTTAACTATAAATATGCTGAAGGAGCTAAGTTAATTACAGGCCCAACAAGTTTCCCGGTTGAATTAGAGGTTAATACAACAGATAAGTCAGGGTTTAAAGAAGCTGTCAATTTGGCCAAAAAATCCGATATCGTTGTGATGGTATTGGGCGAGCACGGATTACAAAGTGGAGAAGCACGTTCAAGAGCTCATCTGGGATTACCAGGTGTTCAGCAGGAACTTTTAGAAGCAGTTTATAAAGTCAATAAAAACATTGTCTTAGTGCTAATGAATGGACGTCCTTTAGCTATTACATGGGCTGATGAACATGTTCCTGCTATAGTTGAAGCTTGGCAATTGGGGACGCAAACAGGTCATGCTGTAACGCAGGTATTATTTGGGGAATACAATCCATCAGGGAAATTACCAATGACATTCCCGCGTCATGTTGGACAAGTGCCTATTTATTACAACCAATTTAGAACCGGAAGGCCTGGTCCAAAATCGGAAGTATTCTGGCCACATTATATGGATGATAGCGAGAAGCCATTGTATCCTTTTGGTTATGGTTTGAGTTATACCCAGTTTGACTATTCTGACTTAAAAGTTGAAGTAGTGGGCCAAAATAAAGTTGAGGTTTCAGTCAATATTAGAAATACAGGCAATGTAACAGGTGAAGAGGTTGTACAGCTTTACATTAACGACAAAGTGGCAAGTGTTGTTCGCCCTGTAAAAGAGCTCAAAGGATTTGAAAAAATTAGTTTGGAACCAAAAGATTCTAAGCAAACTAGCTTTACACTAGGCGATAAAGAACTTGGGTTTTATGATGCCGAAGGAATGTTTGTTGTGGAGCCGGGTGAGTTTAAGGTGTTTGTTGGTACCAGCTCTGCAGAAGGTTTAGAGGCAGAGTTTGTTTTAAAATAATTGAGCATGGATTGGCTGGGTTTTACATCGGTAAGCGCCAGCCCTTAACCCTATAAAGTGTAAGGCTTAACCTTAGAGGGCATAGGGTTTAAGCTTAGAAGATGTAAACTTTAACCTTACGATTTTCATAATTTGTAGAATAAAAAAAAGCGGACTGGCCGGAGAGGCACTGGTCCGCTTTCTTTCAATTTCCCGATTAGCAATATCTTAATAAAAGACTGAGTATTTTTTATTTAACAGCTTCTACTTTATAGCCTTTGGCTTTGAGTAAGTTGATAACGCCATTATCACCCCCTAAATGCCCTGCACCAACAGCAAAAAAACAGGTTTTTTCTTTCATTGATTCAGCCATTACCGGTATCCAGTTTTTGTTACGACCATCCAGTAAAAATTCACCAAAATCTGCCATTTCTTCCTGCTCAAGCATCAGCTTGTATAAACCAAATACGTCTTGTGCTTTATAATGATCTACTATTTTGACGAACAGCTCTTTATCTTCTTCAATGTTCTTAATTCCATCCGTTAACAACTCTAATTGTCGCTCGTAAGGAATGTTGTCAAAAATGGCGAATTGCTCTTCAACTGTTTCAAGTCCCATTATCGGAAGCTCCTTTTCCTTAGCCATCTTCAATAGCTCCATCTCATATTGTGCGGGCTGCTTACATTCAAGTCCCATAGTAACGGCAATCATTGTTGATAAAGCCCAAGGTTTCATAATGCCCATTTGATCGATACCCACGCCCATAGCTTGCACCAGTGCATCGTTTACCAGTTTAATATCTTCTTCGCTCAAATCACCTTTGATATTCTTCATTTGAGGATTCACCATTCCCGTTTGCATTTTTTGCATCAGCGTAGGGTCGGACATATCCACTTCCAACACCAGTTTCTCGCATTGTTCCATTGAAGCTGGCAGATTTTCAGGTATAAAAAAGTCATCAGGACAGATCAGGTGAATGGTTCCAAAAAGGTAAGAGGGTTTCTCAAGGTCGTTACCCGATATTTTCCACAGCAGAGAGTTTTGACCAAAGGTTAAGACTACAAGAAGTAGTAAAGTAGTCGTCGTAAAAAGCTTCTTCATTAGTTTAGTTTTAAATGATGTGTTTGATTAATAAAAAAAGACTTGAATATAATGAATGTTTTGAAGAGAAGAAGCGAAAGTGTTAAAAAATAAAATTCCACACTAATACTGTTAAGAATTTAATTCACCTTGATTATGATGACAAAGAGATTTTATTGCAATCTGAATCTCAAAAATTATATCGAACTCAGTATCCCATGCTCAATAGCGCAACATTCAATAAACTAATGGATTTCCCCCTTGGCGAAGGGGGACGGTTTGTAGTTTTTTATAACTATTTAAGAATTAGGGGGATTGCTTTTTAGTTAGATAGAAGGTTAATAGGAATGGTAAAAAAAATATGCCCCGTTACAGAAATTAATCCGTAACGGGGCATTATTGTTTGTCAGTAGGTATAAAGTATAATTTATTCTCCCAGCATCATGCGGATAATTTCTTTATCGGTTTCGCGCATACCAACGCTACCCAGGCGTCCAATATTTTTAATAGTGTTTTCAACACCTTTTACCACAATGCCATCGCCACCATAAAACTGCTGGCCGTTTTTATACATGTGATATCCGAGTATACCGGCTTCAACAGCCGATGCAATTTTACCAGCGCATGAAGGTTTGGCACCGTCGCACACAATACCCGATACAATAGCCAATGCGTTAACAATTGTATGAGCAATCTCTTTGTAGCGACCACCATGTAAATAAGTGATACCTGCTCCTGCACCTACACCTGCCGATACAGCTCCACAAAAGGCGGATAGACGTCCGATACCTGTCTTCTGGTGGATGGTTACAAGGTTAGAAACCAACAAAGCACGATACATTGTTTCTTCGTCCACTTTAAGCTCTTTGGCATATTCAATAACCGGAACAGAAGTAGCCAATCCCTGGTTGCCACTGCCTGAAACGATCATCACAGGCAGTTCGCACCCACTCATACGGGCATCGGAACCTGCTGCAGCAAAGGCTTTGGCACGAACTTTAATGTCATTCTCACCCCAGGTTTTAAGTAAGACCGAGCCTACATTGGCACCCCAATTTCCTTTAATACCTTCATTGGCAATAGCAGTGTTGTATTCAATCTGCTTTTGCAGAGCCGTTTTAACGGTATCAATATCTACTGAATCGGCAAATTCCACAATATCTTCAACGGTCATTATTGTGCGGTCGGTCTTATGCTTGGTATTCAGATCGTCACAATGGTGATTGTATAAAGTCGTTTCGCCATCTTTAATAATACGAACAATATTTGTGTGGTAATGTGATATCTGCACTGAAGCGTGCGAATCACCGGCATAGACATTTACAACCATATCGAATATGATACCGCTGGACGACGCCACTACTTTTACCTCATTGTTCTGAAGAAAATCAGCCATTTGCTTTCGCTCGTCATCATTGACCTCGGAAATAACCTGTAGCACTTTATCGGCATCACCGGCAATAATACCAGCAATGGCTGCCGCTTCAATGCCCTTGAGGTTACCTGTGTTAGGAACTACTACACTTTTAACATTTTTGATAATGTTATCACTGGCTTCCACCAGTACACGATCGGGTAGTTGTCCCAGTATTTTGCGTGCCATGGCTCCTGCATAAGCAATTGCAATAGGTTCGGTACAACCCATGGCGGGCATTAACTCTTCGTGTAATATATCGATATACGCTTTGTATCGTGTATCAGATTTAGTCATATTAATTCTACAATTAGTTCAGATATACCAATATTGATGGGGCGAAATTAAATGCTTAATGATGCACAGAACATGATTATTGGCACGCCAGCTTATTTGTTGAGGTTTTTTAACATTAGAGTCATCGTATTTCTACAAATGGAAACACTTACCTTATTGAGATCAAAACTTGCTTAGCATCTTTGAGATGCTTAGCAAGTAAGTTTCCGAGCATTAAAACTTACATGATTTAGGGAAGCACCAACAGCAATGAAAAATCCGCTTAGCGCTTTGGATGCGCTTAGCGGGTTTGAGACTTTCAGAAAAAAAGCCGCTCGATAATGGAGCGGCTTTCAATATAATTGCATTTAGTCTATTTCTTTACCGCCGGAGTCGAAAAGGGAGGAGGCGTTATCGGCTTCTTATCCTTTAGCAGTGATAAGGCTTCTTTAACAGCTCGTTCCAGTTGAGGGTCAATCCCTTTTTCCATTGAGGCTGCATCCATCCTTACATCAATGGTTGGGGCTATTCCCGTATTTTCGCCCACCCATTCGTTGTTGATCGGATCGAATACAGCATTATCGGGAGCAGTAAGTGCACCACCATCAACCAATCGATAGTGAACGGACGACTTAACCAAACCACCCCAGGTGCGTGCACCAACAACAGGACCAATCTTTTGCTGCTTAAAGGCCCAAGGGAAGAAGTCGCCACCCGATCCGGCCATTTCGTTAATCATCAATACTTTTGGTCCTTTGATTCCGGCTGGTAACAGAATTGGCGATCCATTGGGTACCTCATTGGTAATAGCTGCACGAAGATCACGCTTCATCAGGTCAACCATATAATCATCGAGCAGACCACCGCCATTGAATCGTTCATCAATTACAGCACCTTGCTTATCCTGCTGAGCAAAGTAGTAGCGGTTAAAGGATATAAATCCGGCACTTGAAGTATTAGGAACCCAAACATAGGCCAGTTTGCCACCAGACAATTTATCCACTAGACGGCGATTATCTTCTACCCAGGCACGCTGGCGAAGAGCTCTCTCGCTCGAAATTGGTTTTACTGTAATTTTCCAGCTTCCTTCAAACGATGGTTTGCTGTTGATGTGCAACACAGTCTGAACACCACGTGTACCATCCAGATATTTGAAAGGATCATGTTTAGAACTAAGTTCTTTGCCATTGACACCTACCAGGTAATTTCCTTCACTAACTTTTAATCCGGGACGTTCGAGTGGACTTGATAATTCAGGATTCCACACTTCCGTGGTGTAAATTCGTTTAATCTGCCAGCGTGAATCATTGACCGCTAAATCAGCTCCCAGCAATCCTACTGATGCGCTTTCAACTTTAGGCATATCACCGCCAAATACGAAGCTGTGACCAACCGATAACTCACCATTCATCATGTCCAATACGTAATTGAGATCGCTGCGATGCTGAATATAAGGCACCAGTGGTTCGTAACGCCTGTAAACCTCGTTCCAGTCGCGACCGTGCATATTAGGATCGTAAAAGAAGTCACGCTGATATCGCCAGGCCTCTTCAAACATCTGTTTCCACTCCGCATGACGATCCAGTTTTGTTTTCAGATCAACTTTCAGAGTTTTCCCATCTTTGCCATTAGGCTTGCTGGTGGCCATTACTTTCCACGATGAACCCATTTTGGCCAGCATTTGTTTGCCATCGGCTGAGATCGAAACAGAACGGGCTCCTGACACAAACTCTTTTGCCTTACGGTCTTTCAGGGTGAATTTCTTAATTATATTACCTTTTGGCGCAGATTCGCTGATAAACACGGTTCCTTCCGGTCCAGCTAACATATATTGGTACGATTTCTTAGGCATTGGCATGGCGATAATTCGGCTCTCAATACCGTTAAAGTCAATCTTTATACCCTCATCTTCTTTAGCCTCCTCGTCTTTATCTGACTTTTTCTTTTTATCCTTTTTGTCCTTCTTTTCTTTGTCGTCCTCCTTGTCTTTCTTATCCTCATCCTTCTTCGCTTCTTCTTCATCACTACGTGGCTCAAAAGGCGACTTGTCTTCTTTAAGAAGGTTAATCACATAAGCGCTGTATTTGGCATTATCGGGCGACATCACACTGGTGTTCACATAGCTCGATTTCAGTCCTAAATCGGTACTGGCTAAGAAATACAATTGCTTACCATTTCGATCCCATGCAGGAGAGAAGGCATCTGCCATAGCATTGGTAACAGGTCTGGCACTATTATCTTTTAAGGACCAGATATGGATACGACGGAAGTTATTGGCGCCTGCTTTAGCATAGGCAAGGAACTTAGAATCTTTTGACCAGGTGATTCCCATGCTGCCACGTTCAAAGTTATTGCCGGCTACATCAGCAGTTTTAATGGTTTTAGCTGCAATGTCCAACACGCGGATGCGTACATCATCATCCACAAAGGCAATGTACTTTCCATCGGGCGACCAGCATGGTTCCCAAATCATTTTGGATTCGCCAATACTGATGCTCTCCACTTCACCAAGCCCATCCTGGTTGGTAATCATTACTTCATAACGGCCATTCTTATCAGAGAACCAGGCGATTTTATCTCCTTTGGGCGACCACATAGGTTTGCGCTCGGCAACCATTGAATTACTGGTGATATTACGCACATTTCCATGTTCGAGAGGTACGGTGAATACTTCACCACGGGCTCCCATAATGGCGCGTTTTCCACTTGGCGACAAGCTGGCAAAATCTACTTTCTTGCTCAGATCTTCCCATTTGGTTTCTGCCCATGGAAAATCACCCACTACCTTGATGTCTAATTGGGTTGTGGATTGTGTATTGATGTCATATAGATGAATGTAGCCATCCTGTTCAAATACCAATTCGTTGTCACGACCCGTCACGTATTTGATGTCTGTTTTGTCAAAGCTGGTTATTTGCTTTAACTCTTTTGTTATCGTAGAATATGACCATATATTACTGACCCAGTCCCTATCTGAAAGGAAGTAAATATTGTCGCCCATCCAGACTGGCTGAATATCAGTGGTGCGTTCATTGGGTATCAGTTCTTCTTCCCAGGTATCCATGTTGAGGATGGTTAATGGAGTGTTCTGACCGCCTCTGTAGGCTCGCCATTCCACATCCCAACGTCGGATTTTATCAATAGCCATCCGTTTACCATCAGCAGAGTAAGAGGCTTTGGTTCCCCATTGCTTTGTCAGCATTGTTGAAGGGCCACCATCTTTACTCACTGTCCAAAGTCGGTCGTAGATCGATGGGGCTGTTTCGCGGGTTGAAGCATAAAGAATGTGCTGTCCGTCAGGAGTCCATCCTCGCACTTGCGAAGTTGCCGGATACCACGTAAGGCGTTGCGCACTGCCACCGCTGGCTGGCATAGTATAAACGGCATCAATACCATCGCGGTTGGAGGTAAAAGCAATGGTTTCACCATCAGGTGAAAAGAAAGGATCTTTTTCAACTGCAGGTGTGCTGGTTAAGCGGGTTGCTGTACCTCCTTTTTTAGCACATATCCATAAATCACCGCCATAAGCAAAAACAATTTGTGTTTCGCTGATATTTGGTTGTCGAAGTAAACGTGTGCCTTCGGCTTTCAGTAAAGATGGGAATAGAAAAAGGGCTGTAAAAAGTCCCAGAATCATCTGGTAAGATGACGTAAAGCGTTTTTGTGTCATGTTTTAGATTTAAGGTTTTCGACAAATTATAAGGTTTAACTATAAATGGAAACAAATGTTGTTTAAGCAAAAGAAGTTCTAAAGTAGGTATTTTAAAATTGTGTAACAAGGAGATTAATATCAGCTAATTATTATTTTTGTTTGATTTTATAATGGCATTTGAATAATCAATAACTGATCTTACAACCCCTGCTATATGACACAAACAAGTATTCGAATTAGCGGATTGCGAAAATCCTTTGGTAAAGGCAATAACCAAAAAGAAGTTCTTAAAGGAATCGATCTGGAGATAGAAAGTGGAAAGATAATTGGCTACATCGGACCAAATGGAGCAGGGAAAAGCACAACTGTAAAGATTCTTTGTGGCATCCTCACGTCGTTTACAGGAGATATAGAAGTGATGGGAATTCCTTTAAGGGGGAACGATTTGAGTGTTAAAAGCAAGATTGGTTATGTACCGGAAAACGGTGCCCTTTATGAAGCGCTAACACCTAATGAATATCTCAACCTTGTTGGTACTTTATTTAATATGTCTCAGGATTTGATTACTGAGCGAAGCACCTCTTTACTGAAATACTTCGAGATGGATAAGCATGCTGATCAGCGCATGGATACATTTTCGAAAGGAATGAAGCAAAAGATACTGATCATCGCAGGCTTGATTAATAATCCTGATATCCTGTTTCTGGATGAGCCTTTATCCGGTTTGGATGCTAATTCGGTGATTCTTGTAAAAGACATGTTAACGCGCCTGGCTCAACAAGGCAAAACGATTTTCTATAGCTCACACCTGATGGATGTTGTAGAGAAGATATCCGATCGTATTATCCTGATTGATGATGGTAAAGTGATTGCTGATGGCACTTTTGAAGAGCTTCAGAAGGATAGCAAGGTATCGCTGGAGCAATTATTTGCACGCCTTACCAATGGCGATAACAAGGTGAGTGAAACCAGTGTATTGGATGATGTTTTTAAAAATTAAGAGATGACCGCAGTAAAACAACTATTAGTGTCGCCTCTTAATATTCTTTTAAGAGCTTTAGGGGTAGACATCTCGCATTTCTGGACTTTGCTAGGTGCTAAGTTAAAGATGGATTTCAGAAGACCGCCCAATAGTTTTCAGTCGGCCGGTAAGAAGCAAACCATGCTAAAACAATTGTTTATATATGGCTTTTTAGGAGCCATGATTGTTATTGGTTTGTATCGTGTCAATGACTTGATGCTGCAACTATCTGTCTTTTTTGCATTTCTGATTGTTTTTGAAGGTACCATTTTATTAACCGAATTTACAGCGGTGCTCTTCGATGAGAAAGAGAATCAGATTCTGCTGCCACGACCTGTTTCTGCACGTACACTATTATTGGTTCGTCTGGCACATATTCTCGTTTATATGAGTAATATTGCCTTTGCCTTAAGCTTAGCTTTTACCATTTACCTTGCCTTTACATACGGTTGGTTAGCTTTGGTATTTGTGATAGCTGTGCTTTTGTGCGCCTGGTTTACTTTAATACTGGCTGTTGGCTTTTACATGGGTTTATCCCGTTTTGTGAGTGCCGAACGCTTTAAAGACGTCTTGAATTATTTCCAGATAGGATTGGCAGTTATCATCATGGCAAGTTATCAGTTGGTGCCTCACTTTATGGAAGATGCCAATGTGGAGTCGCTGATGTTTAAGGAAGTATGGTGGGGATATTTATTACCTACCGTATGGTTTGCCGGTTTTGTCAAGTTATTTGGTGGAATGGGATCAGGTATGGAAGTGATCTTAGCAATAATAGCGATTGCGGCCATTGTTTTGGGAACCTTCCTTTTAATACGTGCCTTGTCATCGGGTTATACGGCCATACTTTCCGAAGCCGGAACCGGATCATCGAAGAAGTCTAAAGTTGTGACGGCAAAAGCACAAAAAGGATGGAAAAATAAACTGATTGCTCTGTTTTGCGTGTCGGAGGTGGAGAGAACAGGCTGGCGTTTAACCATGAGTCATGTTCGAAGTGACCGGAAACTCAAACAACAGGTATACCCGATGTTCGCCTATAGTTTAATTATGGCCCTGGTATTTTTAAAGCCGGACATTAAGGATTTCTCAGGTTATTTGGCGGAGTTATCAGATTCTTCAAAATACCTGTTTTTTGTTCTGACTGGTTTCTTTGGCACAGTTGGTATCTCCGTTATTCCATTTACTGACACGCCCAATGCGGCATGGGTATATGAAATGGCAGCCACCAATAAGAAATACCATATTCAATCAGGAGCCATTAAAGCAATGTTATTTACCTTTTACCTGCCTTTGCAGATCTTGTTTTTAATACCCATAATATGGATTTGGGGAGTGCATGTTTTACCTTATGTATTTCTGGGAAGTGCTTTAACAGCTATACTTAGTATTCTGCTTGTGCGTATCCAGGGTAATCCGTTGCCATTTTCACAGGCTCGGGAAATGGTTAATAAAGGCGAATACACTTTACGAATGTTCCTTGGAATGTTCCTTATCGGATTGATCATCGGATTGGTTTACCTTATTTCACTGGTTCATATAGGAGTTGGTATTGCTTTGTGTGCTTTGATGCCGGTGTTGATATCTTTAAGTTATCGCGCTATTCGCAGGCGAAATGTTTAGAAACTTATTTCTAATTGTTATTGTAATAAAGGTGCTTTTTCACAGAGAGGCTTTTGTTATATGAATAATGCACCTTTTCACTGGACAGGCTTTTGTTATATGAATAAATCTTCCTTTTTACTTGGGCGAGCTTTTGTTATATGTATAATGCTTCCCTTTTTACTTGGACGGCCTTTTGTTATATAAATAATGCTTCCCTTTTTGCTTGGACGAGCTTTTGTTATATGAATAATGCTTCCTTTTTTACTTGGACGGCCTTTTGTTATATGTATAATGCTTCCCTTTTTGCTTGGGCGAGCTTTTGTTATATGTATAATGCTTCCCCTTTTACTTGGACAGTCTATTGTTATATGAATAAAGCTTCCTTTTCTCAGGGTGAGCTATTGTTATTTGTATAAAGCACCTTCTCCATGAATGGGCTTTTGTCATATGTATAAAATTTCAAGTTTTTTCCTTGAAGTGCAGTAATGCTAATTAAAGTCCGCATGACATTATTTGGTATAAATGCCAACATATAGGGATTGTGCAAAAGCACTGTTTTAGGCACCTTGTTAATAAAAACAATATGGATAAAATCATCAGTCAGACACCTCACGGACGCGTATTTATTTGTCCTTCGTGCGATAAAATACATGTTGAGTTTCACAACTTCTTATTCTCATTTAACAAGGAAGAATACAATCATTTTAAGCGATGCTTTAAACGCATGGATGGCCAGTATTACGAGGCTGTTAATGCCGATATCGTTTATCAGCGAAAAATAATTGTTCCCATTGGTCATAAGCATGCATCAATGATGTTAAATCGTCAGGAATTAAAAGAATTACAAAAACTATTGTGTGTTGATAAGGTGCAGAAAGATCCTTCCATTTTTTTATCTGTACGAGAAATTGGTGTTCGTTTGGGTGCCAATTAAACTTTGTTCACCAAAAGTTAGTAGCTATAAATAGGGATTTGATTTTTGTAAGTAATACATTATCAGCTTTAAGAGGAAGAAATGCCAGACACAAGTTTATTAAAAGAGTATTTCAAAAGCCCAAATATTAGCGATTGATGACAAAAGCAGGCAGTCATAACTTTGTATCACACAAAAAAGGTTAACGATATGAAGAAAACAGCAATATTTTATGGGAGTAGTACTGGCAATACACAAAGTGTAGCAGAAAGTATAAATACCCATTTAAACAATCAGGCCGAATTGATCAATGTGGAAAACTCATCCTCTTCAGAGATTGAACAATACGATTTCCTGTTTTTAGGAACCAGTACCTGGGGCCTGGGTGATTTACAGGATGATTGGGAAGGGTTTATTTCGGAGCTGGAGGCAGCTAAACTTGAAGGGAAGAAGGTAGCATTGTTTGGTTTAGGAGATGCCGATGCTTATCCCGATACTTTTGTAGATGGCATGGGAACCATTTACAAGGCTATCGCGAACAAAGGTTGTGAAGTTGTCGGCATGGTTTCCCTCGATGAGTATAGTTATGATGCATCAACAGCAGAAGTAGATAATCAGTTTGTAGGCCTGCCCATTGACGAAGATAATGAGAGCGATAAAACAGAAGCGAGGGTAGATGCCTGGGTGACGAACCTGAAGCATCATTTAGAATAAAAAATTGAGTTTTTATAGATCTTTACCTTTGATTAACCCAAAGCAAGCCAGCTGTACGATTCCAATGTTCATTTGTTTGTTCCTGTGAAACGTTAACGGGGTACTTTATAAATTAACAGCTTGGCTTGCTTTGTATTTTTTAGATTATGAAAGTATTCTGTCATCATATATATGAATATAAGAAAGGCTTGCGCAACCTGATACTGCATACAATGGCCTCTAAGGATATAAAAGCTGCTGTCAGGAAGTTGGAAGCCAATAATATCAGTTACTTAATTCAGCCTGTAACCAGTACTAAAGTCAATGTATTTTTTGGTGCTGAAGAATGTGTTGAAGTGATCAGGTGTTTCTGTCATAAGCGGCTGAACGAGTTAAGTCCTGAGGAAGATTTTATACTGGGCTCATTACTCGGCTATAACCAGGTGGTGCAATGCTCACGTTACCTGAAAAAGAAAAAAGAAGCCCCTTCGTTAAAAGAGGCTTCGTAGAAGTTTTAATGGTTTGTTAGCGTTTTGCGGCGATTTTAAGTGCCTTGCAAATCGTCTAATGTCAATATATCTAAAATCTAACCATCTATTTATAATTGTATTTCATTGAGATGCAAACCATCTGATTGGATGGAGCGGGCAAACTTAACAGCGGGCATTCCATATACCATGATATAACCAATGCGGTGATCAGCAGGAATACCAAATGCTTCTTTCAGTTCAGGTGCAATTTCTTCCATCACCGATTTTAAAAAGCCGTTCCACAAGGTACCAATGCCCATAGTGTTAGCTAATAATTCGAAATAACTCAATGAGATAACACAGTCAGCCACACCATTATTGTTTTTTTCAGGAGCAGAGGCAATTATTAAGTGCGGTGCATCCCTGAAGATGACATCAATACCTTTAGTTTCCCATACGTTCTGAAAAGCTCCATACATGGCTAAAGATCCTTGCAAAGCATCTTCTTCCTTGGCTTTTTTCAGAGTATTGTAAACCAGTTCACGTAACTTACCCATTTCCTCCTTCGTTTTTGTAACAGATAAGAGCACTTGGTTTTTATTATGACCGGTTGGTGCATGAGAAGCCGTTTTAATCAGCTTTTGTATGGTCTCTTGGTTGACTTCACTTTTTGTGAATTTACGAACAGAGCGGCGTGTTAATATCAATCGCTCCATTTCTTCAGTATCAGGTATTTCACTATTCACAGAAACACTGTCATCCGGATTTTTACCAAATATTGATAGGGCTGCCGTTGGACAAATGGCCAAACAGTGCTGGCATTTTATACAATTCTTTTCTTTCCCTTCTTTAATACATGGAATGCCATTTTTACCATCAATAATTAAAGTAGGACATTCCTTCGAACACAAGCCACATTGTGTACATCTGCTTTCGTTAATTTTAAAATCTAGCATTTTGTCTTGCAATTTTTTGGGACGACAAATGTAAGCAATACATCAATACGGAAGACTATTTTTGAAAAACTTCCTGAGCATCCCACGGATGTTTACGAATAATAGTACAAATACCAGTATTTGTCGATAGATATGAACGATATAATATGAATTAAGAGTTATAAGAAGGTGCTAATGAGCCGCACTTTCAGTGCTTTATCTTCTGTGTATCATACACCGCAGGGTTTCACCCTGCGCTATCATGTTCAGGCCTTACAGGCCAGATTGAGAGCGACACTTAATAGTTCTGAAAGAACGGTACATAATAGCATAGTCCGTCAGGGCTATGGCGAACAGACAATTCAATTGAGGACTGAAAGTCCGGCACATCTGTTTATTTCATGTACCTTTTCAACAATTGACGGACATTATATGCAAATACCCATCGGACAAGTTAACGGTTGACGTTTTAGGAACAAAAGTTGACGTTTTTAGGATAAAACTTTAGCACACGATCGGCCATCTTTACACTCGTAAAAACAAGGTTATTAACATTAAAAATATAGAGATATGAAGACGGTTAGGTTAACATTTCTGGTGGCTTTACTAAGCTCGGTTTTAATGGTGGCTGCTCAATCGCCACTTATCCAAAATAACCAGGAAGTCACTGAGGAAATTAAAAAGGAACAAGCCGAAAAAGCGGCACAGGAGCAAGCAACAGATATTAAAGTTGGTAAATTATACTTGTCTCCAATACCGGCTCTGGCATCAAATCCGGCTTTTGGATTTGTTTATGGGGTGGCTGCTTCGGGAAGTATCTTTCTTGGTGATCCGTCCACAACCAAAATGTCAAATGCATTGGCATCAGCAACATATACTACTAAAAATCAGTTGATGCTCGTTATGCGTGGTAATATATATACTAACGAGAACAAGTGGATGCTGCAGAGTGATTATCGTTTTTTTAATTCTTCACAACCAACTTTTGGTTTAGGTACGGGCTCTGGCGGCAATTCTCTTGTGCCTGGTGTTCCACCGGCGGGTGATTTATATGACGGTGAAGCAATGGATTTTGATTTTTATCGTATGCATCAGACAGCCCTTAAGCAAGTAAAGCCCTCGTTTTATATTGGTGGTGGTATTCATTTTGATCGTTTTAACAATATTGATGATAACCTCTTGGATATTGAAAACGGGGTTTATACCAACCATTATATTTATAGTATGAAGCATGGGTTTGATCCTACCGGATATAGTCTTGTTGGAGTTTCTGCCAGTGCACTTTACGATACTCGTGATAATATGGCTAATCCTTATAGTGGTCGATTTGCCAATATTTCTTACAAATATAATGCTGACTTTCTGGGAAGCGACCAGAGTTCATCAACACTCTGGATGGAATACCGTGATTATTTTAGCGTGAATAAAGATGTACCACGTAATGTGATTGCATTCTGGACTTATGCTAATGTAACCACACATGGTAAACTTCCATACATGACATTACCTGCTACAGCATGGGATCAGATGGGGCGCTCAGGACGGGGTTATGCTCAGGGACGTTGGAGAGGTGACGATATGTTCTACGCTGAAGTAGAATACCGTTACAGATTACCTTTATTGGCTAAGAATCCTGATTTTCTGGGTGGTGTTGTATTCGCCAACGCAACTTCTGCTTCGGCACGTGATGCCAATGTGAAGTTATTTGACAACTGGGCTTATGCTTTTGGTGTAGGTTTGCGCTTTCAGATTCAGAAAGCTACACGAACTAATCTGGGGATTGATTATGCTTGGGATCATAATGGAAATGGTGCTTTGTATATCAACCTGACTGAGTATTTTTAAAATGAATAATTATCAACCAGCTTATATAGCTTCCTTAAATCCCCTGAATGTTCATTAATCCTGCATTCAGGGGATTTTTTCTGAAAAGTATTCTTCTTATTTCTCAGATGGTATATGATTTATACCGGTATCACTTCCTTTGGGCTTATACCTTTTACCTTTTTAAACATTTCAGAAAATTTAGAAATACTGCTGTAACCTAAATCATATCCAACCTCTGTAACTGAATAATTACCGGATTTTAATCTGCGATAAGCTTCATCCATTTTGGCATGGGCAAAAAATTGATACACGGTACAGTTGAAAAGAGTTTTAAAATCGCGCTGAAGTTTTGATACACTTATAGCAAATTGTTCTGCCAGGGTTTCAATGTTAATCATTGATGTAACGTTAGAAACTATTTCATCTTTAATTTTTAGCAGGCGATAATAGTCATCTTTGTGCAAACCATGCAGTTCATCTTTATCTGCAAGCTTTTTTATAGATGACATTAGCACTGTAAAAAGTGCCAGGCCTTTTGATGTCACCATAGGCACCCTTCCAAAATCAGCCGTTTCATAATGGTAAAGATCATCGGTCATTCTGTCCATTTCAGCAGATAAATGTGTATGATAGCCTTTGGGTTCATCATTTTCAAACAACTTGTCAACAATATCAACGGCTTCAGGCATAAACTGACTTAAAGTTTTTTTCGAAAGTTTAAAAGCTATCGACCGTAAGGTAACTTTGGCAGGAAAATTCGATTTTAGTGGAAATAGCCCATTATAAATAAATATTCCTTTAGGTGTTCCGGCCTGTAAGAATTGTTGTTCACTGTTAAAATCCTGAATAACCTGTCCTTCTTTTATAATATTGATATGGTAATAATTTGGTCTATCATCCGGAATTCGATCAAATATTAAATCTTTAGGTGGGGTGGATTCTGACACAATCAATTCAAAATCATTAATAAATGAGTAGATAGACACCTTCATGTCAAAACCAGACTTTTTATTAATATAGCCGTTATTAATTATTTCACCTCCCAGTTTAAACTCAAGTTCCTGAAGATAATTTTTGATGCCTCCTTCCTGAAACGAAAGAATTATTTGATCTTTGGTTTTGTTCATGTAGTTCATTTTGTATCTAAAATAGAGCAATGTTTTAAGCATGACAAACATGACTTGCCTTTTTTGGAGATGCGGTTGAATGTATTGGAATAAATAGACATAGACTTTTCAACTAATTTTGCTCATGTACTGGTTCTAATGAGTAATTTAAACGGAGCGTGATGAAAAAGACAGTTTTAATAGGGTTAATGATACTTGTAGGTTTTGACTCATTATACGTTAAAGCTCAAGATAATGATTACGACGAAGAGCATATTGCATCTTCTTTAACCAATTTTTCAAGGTTTCAATCAAGCATTGAGTTTTATGATATGAACGCCAATGAGAACGCACTTTATTGGGTAAATAATGCTAAAATAGAATTTGGGGACAGAGATTATTTAAATATTGAGTTAATAGGAGCTTATTATCAGAAGGATGATGCCTACCTGTGGACTCCCGGAGATTTTAATGTAGCATATTCAAGAAACTATTATTCAAAAAACTTTAGCAATTCCGGGTGGCAAGGTGCATCAACCAGTTTAAAACTAACCATACCAACAGGTAATGCTGAGTTAGCTGGTTTATTTGGACATTGGATTCTCGAACCATCAGTTCAGTATGGTTGGCTGTTGAGCGATGAACGCTTTTTTATCAAAAACAGATGGAGAGTTGTTGTTCCCATTGCCAATGCAGGAAACTATAATGAACCGCCTGGTTTTGTAAGATTCGAACCACAATTTGGGTACGAGGATAAGAACATGTGGATTTCAGCTACCTTTGATAACAGGTTGGTTTATAATATGGATGCCTTTGTCATGTTTGTTCGTGTGGATACAGGGTTTAAAATAAATGACAGAATGGGAATCAATGCTTTTTATACCAAACGAATTAAAAGTGATGTACTTTTTAATACCTACACCGGAGTGGGATTATATTACAATTTTTAAGCAAAAAAGAACCAAATAATAATATTAAAATATACAGCTATGAGAAGGTTAAATAAAACAAATAGACTTTTTACAAGATTTAATTGGGTATTAGTCGCTATTCTAATATTATCTTCGTGCAATTCTGTAGTAGAGAAAAAGAGCGACAATAAAACTCCTGTAAGAGAAATTCAAAAAGTAGAAACAGTCAAATCAGACTATACCATTCCCGGTTTTCTAAAACCTGTTAGTACTTATAAGAACGGATATACACCTGAAGAAATCAAAGAGTTCAGAAGCAATCTTACCGCCAACTCAGGAACAACCGCTGATGATGTAGGTAGTTATATGGCATCAAGTTTTAGTGCACATATGCCTTCAGCGATAGTACATAGAAACGGAGATGTGTCAAAGCTGGATTATGAACCAATAAGAGAGGTTAGCCAGGTTTCAGCAACTACTATATTAGGTACAATGACATTGGAAGAGATGATAAACGATCCTCGATCACGTATGAAAGCTATTGCGATTATTCACGATGGTAAAATAGTTTTTGAGGAATATATGGGTATTCGCGAATGGGATAATCACCTTTGGGCTTCTGCCACCAAAATATTTATTGGAATATTAATGCATAAAGCCGAAGAAGATGGTTTGGTGAACTTATCGGATCCGATCACTCAATATATACCAGAGTTAATAGGTACAGAATGGGAAGGTGTTAAGGTTGAAGATGTATTACACCAGCGATCAGGCTTGGATGTTTCAGAAGGTCGTTTAGGAAGCTCTCCAACTCATCCGGTTACCATGCTATATCGTATTGCACAAGGAGATAAGAGTTTGCCAAAGGGTTCTACATTAATAGATGCAATAAAAACAGCAGAAAAGATTTACGAACCGGGAACACGATTTGAATATGCTTCAATTAACACGCACTTGGGGACTTTAATATTAGAAGAGGTGCATAATAAACCTATGGAAGATATTATTACCACTGAGGTTTGGAGTAAGGCTGGTATGGAAGGTGATGGTACATTAGCTATCTCAGCAAGCGGTGAGCCTATGGCTTTTGGAGCATATGCCGCCCGATTAAGAGATTTAGCCCGATTTGGGATGTTATTTACTCCAAGCTGGGAAACTATAAGCCACGAAAAAATTGTTTCAGATGACTATTTTGAAAAAGCAATGAATGCAGCTAAATCAGAAATATATGGTGAGGATTACATGAGCAAGCGTTTGGTTAAAGATTTTGGTGAGGATGGTTTTGGTGCTTCTTATCAGTGGGATGCTGTTTTTGAAGATGGTGATATGTATAAATCTGGTCGAACTGGTCAATGCCTTTATGTTTCTCCTGAAACCAATACTGTTGTTGTCTATTATTCATCAGCATATCAGGCAGAAGTATGGGTGCATGCTTATGCACGAGAAATAGTAAAACAGTTGTTTAGATAAGCTAAGTGGCTTCCGGTTTGGGAGCCACTTTTTAATTATAGAATGAGATAAAGCTGGGTTCTACCCATAATTTTGTTATAAAGTTGCAACTTGCATAATAAAGATATAAGGGTAATTTTCACACGACATAATAAAACAATGACTCGAATTTCAATAATTATACTGCTGGTATTATCATCAGTTAAGCAAAATAGTTCTGCTCAAGAAAAAGCAACTTTTTTTCAGCAGGACAAGCTTACGGGTAATTGGAACGGGAAACGTGATACAATTGCTAGTAAAGGTATAACTGCAGAGGTTGATTTTACTACTTATTATCAAGGTGCTTTCTCTGGGACCGGATACAACGATTTTGATTTGGGAGGACGTGCAGATGCATTAATTAATTTTGATACAGAAAAACTCAAGCTTTGGAGAGGTGGTGGAATTCACACTCATCTGACTTACCGATTTGGTAATGCACCGGCATTTAGAGGTGGTGCGCTTTGGCCTGTAAATACAGGAGGGATACTGCCTCTTGGAGCAAAAGATAAATTGGTGGCAACTTCAATATATATGAGTCAGCGTTGGAACACTTCGATGCTAATGATAGGAAAAATTAATGCAGTAGACCTGATGGCAAATGATCCGTTCTTTGGAGGGTGGGGGAATCAGCGATTTATGAATTTAGCCTTCGTTGCACCACCTTCAGGTGTTGTCCCTCCGGTTATAATAGGTGCCATTTATAGCTATCGCATCAAGCAATACATATTAACCGCTATGGTTTTTGATCCAAATGACCGAACAAAGGACTATTGGCCTTCGGATATTTTTGCCAATGGTGTTAATCTTTCGTTGAACGGACAATGGGATGGCGATATGTTCGACCGAAAAACAAGTTTTAGCTTAGGAGCAACATATAGCACACAAAATCAAATTGATTTGGAGGAAATTCTGCTTCCGCCGGGACTTCAGGCAGGAACCAAATCAGGTGCCTATAATATTTCTGCTAAATTCAGTCACCTATTATTAGAAAGTAACATGCATCAAGGGCAAGGTCTTGGCATATATGGTCGTGGTGCTATTGCCGATGGAAATCCAAATCCAATCAAGTCATCGTTTAGTGGTGGATTGGCTGGTCATAAAATTATTTCCCGACGCCCCAACGATTCATTTGGGATTGGTTATTTCTACTATGATTTTAGTGATCAGTTAAGAAATGCAGTAGATCAAATTCTAGAGGTGGGTAGTGAGCAGGGAGTTGAAGTATTTTACAATATGGCACTCACTCCATGGTTTCGCATTAGTGCAAATATGGCTTGGGGACGACCTGCAGACCGAAGTAAAGACGATTTGTTCATTGGAAGTTTGCGTGTGAATATTAGATTCTAGATTATAAAAACTGTGGTATACATAACTGATTTATTGAATCTTTAATGGAAAATCGTTAATAAAATATGCCTCACAGTTGGTAATTAAATCACAAATTTCAAGTGTATAATAAAGAGACTGTACTAATGTGACAGTCTCTCAAGATTGAATAGATAATCTGTATTTTATAGACTAATTTATTGTATAATCATCAATACCTCATATTTTCCCCTTTCTTTCTCAGGTAAATGAATCTGTGAAGTGGTAAAATACAAGTTACCTTCCTGATCCATTGTAAAAGAATCGGCCCAGCGAATTTGCGGTGATTGCATAACTGATTCAACATCTCCATTAGGGAGAAGTCGATTAACCGAGTTATTCTCCAAGCCACCTAAATACAGGATACCCTCTTTGTCGAACAACATGCCGTCAGTCGCCGGAATCTTCTTAACTTTCTCGACCTGTTGTGCTAATTCCTCAGGGCTTAAGTCTTCATTCAGCAATGCAGATGTAGAAATCCGATACAGAGTATGACTAGTAAGAGCTATATAATATAGATATTGCCTATCGGGCGATAAAGCGATGCCATCTGCATCTACACTGTTTTCCCAGCGTTGGCCATTACACATCAGATGATCACTTTCACTTTTGGTTGAAGGATGATCATCTAATAAACGTTGCGATTGACCGGTTGAAAGATCCAGAACAATTAAAGCACCATCACCCGAATCAGTTATATATGCTACATCTTTATCAGTGTCAATTCGCACATCATTAAAGTAAGATGATGTTTTATAAACGCCTTTTGGGAAATTGTATATCTTAATAATTTCATCGTTTTCCAGGTTAAAGACATACAATTGAGGACCAATTTCACTTACTCCTTTAAACATTGGATTGTTTGTATCCAATACCCACAAGCGATCTTTGTTATCTACAAATACCGATTGCACTGCATTGAATGAATGAGAACCAGTACGTTGATTCCACTCCATATTCGGATAGGCGCGTGCCACACCGTTCGCCACTTCGGCCACACTTACCGGTACATGGCTCGACCAATAAGGGTAATTCACAAATAAACGCCCATCTTTACTGATGGCGACACCAGTCCACTGTTTATCTGATTGTGCTACCAGATTGAGAGATAATTCAGTCTCTGTTTCAGATTTTTTTCTTGATTGGCAGGAAGTCAAAACAATTCCGCCAATGATTAATATAAAGAGGTATTTCATCTGTTAAATTTATTTTCTTTTGTCAGATGGAACTCCCAATTAATTCAATCATTCGTCTGTGGTTAAATAGAATAATTGAATTTACATGGTCGTTTCATTATAAATAGTTTACTCATCCCAAAGGTTTTCTAAAGTATAAGGTCCATCGGGAACCACCCAAAAACTTCCGTCAACATAGCGGCGATTTTTATTAAGGCCTTTTATAGTGGTCATTTGATCATCGGTTAGTGTTATATCGACAGCATCCAGATTTTGCTTAAGACGTTTTGGATTAACCGATTTAGGTATAACAGATATGCCGCGATGAATGTCCCATGCCAATATGGTTTGTGCAACTGATGCTCCTGTCTGATCAGCTAGTTTGGCAATTGTTTGATCTTCTAATAAAACAGGTTCGTCATCCGCTTTCAGACCAGCCGGGCGATCCGAAGAACCAAGAGGCGAGTATGCCATAACATGAATATTATTGGCATGGCAATAATCAACCATAGCATCCTGCTGGAAATAAGGATGAAGTTCAATCTGGTTAATGGCAGGTTTTATCTTGGAGTTGGCAACTAAACCCTTTAGCTTTTTAATACTGAAATTACTGACACCAATGGTTTTTGCTAAGCCCATTTCAACAGCTTGCTCCATGCCTTTCCAGGTGCCGGCAATAGGTTGTTCTTCCAGGGATAGGAATTGCTGGGCTTTATTGGCTCCGACAAATAGCTTTTTATGAGCAACCGGCCAGTGAATAAGGTACAGATCGAGGTATTCCAATTGTAAGTCAGCAAGTGTTTTTTGTAATGCCGGAACCACATTTTCTTCGCCATGCATGTTATTCCAGAGCTTAGATGTTATCCATAACTCATCGCGGTTAACAATACCTTCGCTGATCACCTCTTTCAATGCTTTACCAACTTCCTTTTCATTAGCGTAGATAGCCGCACAATCAATGTGGCGATAGCCCATCTTTATGGCTTCTTTAACAGCAGTATAAACTTCTCCGGCAGCTGATTTCCAAGTGCCAAGACCAAGAATGGGTAAATGGTATCCGTTAAGATTAAGTGTTTGCATAGTATAATGATTATCTTTTTTTATTAGACAAAGTACGAATTTAAAACAGAAAAAGCATGCGATTTGTTAACGAGCCGTTAATCATGGTCGTTTTTGTGGAATAGATAAATACAGACTGGCAAATTGTTTCGCAGCTTCTTCCAGGCATAACCTGGCATTCTTAATTGAATCCTCAAGGCTTTGGGCTTTATCCATCATAACCGAAAGATGATGAATAGGCATTTTATTAAGCACTTGTTTATTTAGATTATTTTGTCCGCAAAAAACAGCAACTTTTTGATTTGTTACTTCCTTTAGAATACCACTGATCACTTTACCATGAAGAGTTTGCTCATCGAGAAGACCTTCACCGGTAATAACCCAATCAACATCCCGAATTTTCTCATTAAGCTGGACAATTTCCTTTATTGATTCAATCCCTGAATTTAAGCTGGCATTTAAGAAGAAAATACATCCTCCACCCATTCCTCCAGCGGCTCCGCTGCCAGAAATTTCTTGGAGGTCGATGTGTTGATATTCCCTAATCAGTTTGTTGAAATGAATAAGACCATCATTCAGTCTTTCAATATCAGATGGTGTTGCGCCTTTTTGCCTGGCATAAACATATGCTGCACCTCGGGGGCCGTAAAAAGGATTATCAACATCACAGAGCACTTCAAATTTTATTTTTGAGATACTGGAGAGTACGTTGGACTGATCAATGTGATGAACCTTATTAAGATCTTCGCCACAACCTGGCAATTCATTGTTATGACAGTCATAAAATCGATAACCTAGGGCGCGGGCCATTCCCAGACCCGCATCATTAGTTGCACTCCCACCAATACCGATAATTATATGTTGAGCACCTTGTTTTATGGCATCCATAATTAGTTGACCTGTACCAAATGTACTTGCTTTCATAGGATTTAGCTCATTTGGTTTTAATAAGCTAATACCCGATGCGGCAGCCATCTCTATATAGGCTATTCGTCTCTTTTTAGAAAGCAGATAACAAGCATTAATAGGCCTGCCTAAAGGGTCATTAACCTGTGTTGTAGTCAGATTACCTCCCAAATGAAATTTCAGAACTTCAATGGTGCCATCACCTCCATCTGACAATGGACAATAATCTATATGAGTTTCCGGACTAATGCTTTTAATCCCTTTGTTTATGGCGTGGCAAAACTCAAGACTAGTTAATGATCCTTTAAATTTATCAGGGGCGATTATTATCTTTTTCATTAAACATCAAGAGTTTTGTCAGTATTTGGATAGTCGAATTTAAATAAGATTGTGTTTTAAAGCAAGGAAACAAATCTCAGTCATTTACAAAAATAATTTAGCTGTTTAAAATTGCTATAGTCTTTACTATATAAGGCTTGCTGGGTATGCATGTTAAGAAATTACCATCGAAATTGAAAAAAATACAAACGATTGCGCATGACTTTGTGCAATCGTTTGTATATTTGTCCAAAATTATGCCTCGAAATGAAAAAAGTTACCATCAATGATATAGCCCGAGAGTTAGGTGTTACGCCATCAACCATTTCGCGTGCATTGGCAGATAATAAACGAGTAAGCCAAAAAACCAGGGAGATGGTTAAGAAGGTAGCCAAAGAAATGGGATATCAACCTAACCTTATGGCCTCATCATTACGGCGGGGAAAATCTGATTTAGTGGGAATGATAGTCCCCCGAATTAATCGGCATTTTTTTAGTAATGTAATCAGTGGAGTAGAGGAGGTGCTTAATCCTGAAGGCTATCACTTGCTTATCATGCAAAGCAATGAAAGCATCCAATCAGAGATTAAGGCTGTTCACTCGTTAATGCAGAACAGGGCAGCAGGTATCATTACCTCATTGTCGTCACAAACAGATGATGTGGGACATTTTCACACAGTGACAGCTGCAAATGTCCCTTTAATTCAATTTGATCGGGTCAGTAAAGAACTTGGAGGTGCCAAAATTATTAATGATAATTATTCAGGAGCCTATCAGGCCACTAAAAGCTTATTGGATGCAGGTTATAAAAAAGTAGCTCATTTTGCTGGCAGTGATATACTAAAAGCTTATTGCGAACGACGTAAGGGTTATGAAGATGCTGTGCGTGAGGCACTGGGAGAGATTGATGAACAATTGATTATAAAAGATGCCATCACTCGCGAAGCTGGCTATGAGGCTGTAAAAGAAGTATTCAGACAAGGAGCTGATGCGGTTTTTTGTGCCGGAGATTATTCAGCTTTTGGAGCATATGAAGGTCTAAAGGAACTAGGTGTACTCACATCAATTGATTTTGGTGTAGCAGGATTTGGAAACGAACCTTTTGCCGAAATGGTGTATCCTACATTGTCGAGCGTTGAACAGGAAGGTAGAGAAATGGGACGAATAGCTGCTCGTCAGATGATAAATGCCATTAATGGAGAAGTTTATAATGTTGAAATAGTGGTGCCTGTAAAATATATTAAACGTGATTCATCTGAAAAGTGTTGAGGCACCCGTTTTAGTTCGATGAATTGGGTCATATCAGGAGTCGAATTATTTTTTGCAGTACTGCGCAAACGATTGTATTTTAAAATTGAGTGTAACAAATATAACTGAGTAGATATGGTTAACGAATTATTTGATTTATCTGGAAAAATAGCCTTGGTAACAGGCGGAACACATGGAATTGGAATGGCCTGTGGTAAGGTTTTGGCTAAAGCGGGTGCCAGGTTATGTGTTAATGACATAAATGATGAGAAACTGGAGGAATGTAAAGCGGAATATGCCAAAGAGGGTATTGATGTTTTCACGGTAAACTTCAATGTTACATCTGAAGAGGATGTCGACAAAGGCGTAAGCATTATCGAAAAGGAAGTAGGACCGATCGATATTTTGGTTAATAATGCCGGTATCATCAAGCGAGTTCCAATATTGGATATGCCAATCAAAGATTTTGAAATGGTGATTGACGTGGATTTGGTGGCACCACTCATTGTAGCTAAACGTATTGCGCCAGGTATGATTGAGCGTCGTCAGGGTAAAATCATCAATATGTGTTCGATGATGAGTGTTTATGGTCGTCAGAATGTATCGGCCTATGCTGCTGCTAAAGGAGGCTTAAAGCTATTAACTGAAAATATGACTTGCGAGTGGGCGAAGTATAACTTGCAGATTAACGGAATTGGTCCTGGATACATTGCAACCTCACAAACTGCTCCTATTCGCGAAGATGGTCATCCGTTTAATGATTTAGTGATGACACGTACACCAGCTGCCCGTTGGGGTGAACCCGAAGATGTTGGTAATGCTGCTTTGTTCCTGGCTTCTAAAGCCGCTGATTTTGTTAATGGTCACATCCTATATGTTGATGGTGGTATCCTGGCCAACTTCGGATATGTTAAAGGTGAAAACGAAATTTAATATGCGAATTAAACTTCAACTTGCAACAATGACAATGCTTCTGCTCCTTGTGAGTAGTTGCATTGATCGTACCAGTGAATTAACAATTACAGTTTCAAATCCTACAGGTGTTGATCGCCTGATTGAGACGGTAAGAGTGAAAATACCTGATCATCTCTTTGCTGCAGCTTCTTTAATTGTAAAGGATTCGCAGAGTGAGAAAGAACTTCAAATACAAATGGTTGATGAGAACCAGGATGATACACCTGATCACATTTTGTTTCAGGTAGCATTGAAGGCAAAAGAAACGCGGCAATATTCTTTAAAAGAAGACAAATCAACCATTGCACCAAATGAGGTGAAAACATTTGGTCGTTTTGTACCAGAACGAACAGACGACTTTACCTGGGAGAATGATAAGGTAGCTTTTCGGGTATATGGACCAACTGCTCAGCAATTGGTTGAAGAAGGTAAAAAAGGCGGAACCTTATCGGGTGGTGTTGATTGCTGGCTGAAAAAAGTGGACTATTCAATCATTGACAAATGGTACAAGGGCAACACTGATGAGCCGGGTTATTATCACATCGATCATGGCGAAGGGTTGGATAATTACCATGTTGGCCCAAGCTTAGGTTGTGGCGGAACAGGTGTCATGGTCAACGATGAGCTGATCACTTCGCTTAATTATACGGCTTACAAAGTTTTGAGCAATGGACCCATTGAAACAAGTTTCAGATTGGATTACGATTCCTTCGGAACTAATGATAAACAGGTAAAACAAGTTAAGACAGCTTCCATTAATCTTGGATCTAACTTCACAAAGTTTGTAATTGATGTTGAAGGAACTGAGTCTCTGACAACCGGAATCACTCTTCATGATAAAATTGGTGAAATAAAGGTTGATGAAAAAGCTTGCTGGGGTAATTATTGGACTCCGCATGCAGGCGAGGAACTGAGCACATCAATTGTAGTCGATCCTAAATATTATGCCGGATATTCTGAGGTTTTGTCGGAAGAAAAAGATAAGAGCCATTTGTTGATTCATTTAAAAGCCATTGATGGTAAAATTGAATACTATGCCGGATTTGCTTGGAGTGCAAGCAAGCAATTTGCAGGTAAAAAAGAGTGGCATCAGTATCTAGGGCAGTTTGCGCAACAAATTCAAACTCCTTTGACTGTGAGTGTTCAATAAAATTGATTGGAAACTGTTAGTGTTTTATCAAGTAAATTAGAACAAATGAGAAAGTTACACCTGTTATATTTCTTACTCCCAATTTTATTTTCCTGCGGTCAGACGCGTGAAAATAAAGTGCTTAAACTGGCGCATGGGCTTGATCCGACACACCCGGTTCATAAGGGAATGATGGTCTTGGCCGAAAAGGTTAAAGAAAAGTCTGATGGAAAATTACAAATCGATATTTACCCAAGCGGGCAGCTCGGTTCAGAACAGCAGTGTGTTGAGCTGTTGCAAATTGGTAGCCTGGCATTGACAAAGGTGTCCACTGCGGTTCTTGAAAGTTTTACTGATAATTTCCAGGTACTTGGGTTGCCATATATTTTTCGTTCAAAAGAGCATAGTTTTAATGTATTGGATGGCGAGGTAGGTAAAGGATTATTGCTCTCAACCGAGCGTTATAAGATTCGTGGATTGTGCTATTATGATGCCGGTGCACGCAGCTATTATGCGATTAATAAGGCTATTGAATCGCCAGCTGATTTGAAGGGGATGAAAATACGTGTTATGAAAAGCCAGACAGCCATGGATATGGTAAAGCATATGAATGGATCACCAACACCTATTTCCTGGGGTGAACTCTATACAGCATTACAAAGTGGAGTGGTTGATGGGGCAGAAAATAATCCGCCGAGTTTTTATACTTCCCGTCATTACGAAGTGTGTAAGCATTATAGCTTAAACGAGCATACTCGCGTACCCGATGTAATAATTATCAGTTCAGTTGTTTGGAATAAGCTAACAGACCAAGAAAAGCTATGGTTGCAAGAGGCGGCTGATGAATCAGTAGATGCGCAACGTCAATTCTGGGCTCAATCAGAAGAAGAATCATTGAGGATTGTTAAAGAGGCAGGTGTTAATGTGATCTATCCGGAAAAAGAACCGTTCGCCAAAACTGTGAAAGCGATGTTGGATGCTTATAAAGATAAGCCAGAGTTATACGAGTTAATTAAAAAGATCCAGTCAATAGAGTAATTGCAGTCTGACTTTTGAATAATGATTCTAATCTTATGAAGAGAAAAATAGACAATATATTAGAACTAACTCTTGTTACCTTAATGGCCGTTCTGGTGATTGATGTGCTTTGGCAAGTGTTATCGCGTTATGTTTTAGCATCGCCTAGTTCGTTTACCGATGAGTTGGCAGGCTTTCTGCTAATTTGGGTTGGAGTTTTAGGGGCGGCTTATGTAACTGGACAAAAGCAACATCTGGCCATTGATCTGTTATTACAAAAATCAAAACCAGCCGCGCAAAAAAGATTGCAACTTGTAATTGATAGCTGTGTGGCCTTGTTTGCAGTATTGGTATTGGTAATCGGCGGATCGTGGTTAGTAATCACACGTTTTCAGTTAAACGTTAGTTCAGCGGCTCTCCATTTACCACTTGGATATTTATATAGTGTGTTACCTATAAGCGGATTGCTTATGGTTTATTACTCAATCTCATCCATGTTAAACGTTAATAAAGAGGAAGCATAATGGATTATACTGGAGTATTAGTATTGATTTTTAGTTTTATTGCATTACTGGTGATTGGTGTACCAATTGCATACAGCATCGGAATATCAGGTGTTTTAACAATGCTTGTAAGTATTGATTCGCTTCCTGCTTTTACCACTTTTGCACAACGAATGGCTACTGGATTAGATAGCTTTGCCCTATTGGCGATTCCATTTTTTATACTCGCCGGTAATATCATGAACAGCGGAGGAATAGCTATAAGGCTCATTAATCTGGCTCGTGTTTTAGTAGGCCGCTGGCCGGCCGGTTTAGCTTTTGTCAATGTCTTTGCCAATATGCTATTTGGTGCCATCTCAGGTTCAGCTGCAGCAGCAGCATCAGCTATTGGCTCAATAATGGAACCTGAAATGAAAAAAGAGGGGTATGACAATAATTTTAGTGCGGCCGTTAATATATCATCGGCTACTACCGGTTTATCCATTCCACCAAGTAATACCTTAATTGTTTACTCATTAGCTAGTGGCGGTGTGTCAATTACAGCTTTGTTTCTTGCAGGGTATTTACCAGGTATCTTAACAGGTGTTTCCATTATGCTTACAGCCATGTGTTTATTAGTATACCAAAACAAAGGTGTTGGAGGCATGGTAAAGGCCTTGTTAAAGTTTGTAATTGGAACCAGTCTATTAATTGGCCTGGGAATTGGGCTTAAGGCTGCAGGTGATTACTCACCGGTCTTATCTTATCTTACAAAAGCCTTGTTGGCAGGTGCGATAGTTGCTTACATTGTTTACCGGGCACTTAAAAGTCCTAAAGGAGCCATGAAGGCACTTAAGATTCTGTGGGACGCTGTACCTAGTTTGTTTCTGCTCATTATTGTTATAGGTGGAATTGTAGCAGGAATTTTTACTGCTACCGAAGCTTCTGCAGTTGCCGTGCTTTATGCGTTTATTTTATCCCTAATCTATAAGGAGATTACGCTGAAAGACATGCCTGCTATTTTACTTCAGTCGGTAAAAACCACTTCCATTGTTTTATTACTGGTTGCTACTTGTATGGGACTTAGCTGGATAATGGCTTATGAAAATATTCCTCAAACTGTTAGTAGTGGATTACTGGGAATTAGCGATAACCCAATTATCATCCTTCTACTGATTAACCTTATTTTATTGATCGTTGGGGTGTTTATGGACATGACTCCGGCAGTATTAATTTTCACACCAATCTTTTTACCAATTGTTACAGGTATGGGTGTCGACCCGGTGCATTTTGGTATTATAATGGTTATGAATCTAAGTGTAGGTTTGTGTACACCACCAGTAGGTTCGGTATTATTTATTGGTTGTAGTGTGGCGAATGTTAAAATTGAAAAAGTTATTAAACCTTTATTACCAATGTTTTTTGCAATGATTATTTGCTTGTTATTGGTAACTTATCTACCACAAATAAGTTTGTGGTTACCAAAAGCTTTTGGGTTTTAAATAAAATATTAAAAATATAAATAAACGATTATGACAACAATAAACTACGATCGCCGAAGAGCGTGTCATCCAGAAGATGTAAAGAACTACGATACGGATAAATTACGTAAAGAGTTTTTGGTAGAAAACTTATTCGTTAAAGATGAAATTAACCTGAGTTATTCACAATATGAGCGATATATTTTAGGAGGTGCCTTTCCAGTTGATCAAGAGTTAAGTCTGGAAGCTATTGATGCCATCAAGTCAGAATATTTCTGTGAACGTCGTGAACTGGGTATTATCAGTATTGCCGGTGATGGTGTGGTAACCGTTGACGGAACAGCTTATACCTTAAAAGCAAAAGAAGCACTGTATGTGGGGCGTGGAAGTAAAGATGTGAAATTTGCCAGTGTTGATAAAGAAGTGCCGGCTAAGTTTTACCTGAGTTCAACACCTGCGCATACCGAGCATCCAACTACTGTGGTAACCAAAGAAAAGGCAAATATCTTGAACTTGGGTGCCAAAGAAACGTGTAACGAGCGTACCATATATCAGTTAATAGTGCCGGGTATCGTAGACAGTTGTCAGTTGGTAATGGGCTTAACCGAGCTGCATGAGGGTAGTGTGTGGAACACCATGCCAAGTCATACACATGATCGTCGCATGGAGGCTTATTTCTATTTTGATTTACCTAAAGGACAGTCAATCTGCCATTTAATGGGCGAACCACAAGAAACACGTCATTTATTTATGCATAACGAACAAGCTGTTTTCTCACCCGAATGGGGTATACACTCCGGTGTAGGTACGGCCAACTATTCTTTTATCTGGGGTATGGGAGGCGAAAACCTGGATTACACAGATATGGATCATGTTCAGGCAGATGAATTAAGATAAGGAAGTTTTAGATTTAAATATTGCAGTTAGTTACAATCTTGAAGGAGAGGTAGGTGGCGATCCGTGTTAAGCTAAGGTATAACTGCTTAATACAAGGTTGCTGCCTGTTGACTAGCTGGAACTAATTGAATTAAAATGACAAAACTAAATATTAAATCAGCATCGGAATGCGCCTATGATTGCATCTCATTGGGTGAAGTAATGTTGCGCTTAGATCCGGGCGAAGGACGTATCCGAACAACACGTCAATTCCGTGCCTGGGAAGGTGGAGGTGAATACAATGTATCACGTGGATTACGTCGGTGTTTTGGTAAAAGAACGGCTATTGTTACAGCCTTGGCCGATAATGAAGTGGGTGCCTTAATCGAGGACTTCATGTTGCAAGGCGGCCTGGATACGCAATTTGTTAAGTGGGTGGATTACGACGGTTGCGGGCGCACAGTTCGTAATGGTTTGAATTTCACCGAACGTGGATTCGGTATTCGTGGTGCCAAAGGCGTGTCAGACCGTGGCAATACGGCTGCATCGCAACTAAAGCCCGGTGATATTGACTGGGAGTATTTGTTCGGAACATTAGGTGTGCGTTGGATGCATACAGGCGGAATTTTTGCGGCACTTTCTGAATCAGCTGCAGAAACAGTTATTGAAGCTGTTAAGGTGGCCAAGAAATATGGTACCATTGTTTCTTACGATTTAAACTACCGTCCTTCTTTATGGAAAGCCATTGGCGGAGAAGCTAGAGCACAGGAAGTCAATCGTGAAATAGCTCAGTATGTGGATGTCATGATTGGTAATGAGGAAGATTTTACAGCCTGCCTCGGACTTGAGGTTAAAGGAAATGACGAAAATCTGAAGGAGTTAGACCTGGAAGGTTATAAAGGCATGATCCAATCAGCCGTTGAAGCCTTCCCAAATTTTAAAGCTATTGCTACTACGTTGCGAACTGTAAAAACGGCAACCATTAATTCCTGGGGTGCAATCTGTTATTACGAAGGAAATATTTATGAAGCAATACATCGCGAAGATCTGGAGATCATGGATCGTGTTGGAGGAGGTGATAGCTTTGCATCTGGCCTGATTTATGGCTTAATGGAATTTAATGATGGTGCCAAAGCTGTTGAGTATGGTGCAGCACATGGAGCATTGGCTATGACTACACCTGGTGACACCACAATGGCAACATTGGCCGAGGTAGAAAAAATAATTGGCGGCGGAAGCGCCAGAGTAGACCGTTAGTTTGAAAGACGTGAATTGCGGGTAGGTTTTTTTGTATTGTACCTGCCCGCGTTCACAATTAGAATTCAATAATAAAAATATAAATGGCCAGATTTAAAAGATTACATGTACTAAATACAATGTCGGAAACAAAGCTAGTCCCTTTGTTTTACAATGCTGATGCCGAGCTGGTGAAGCAGGTGGTGAAGGCTTGTTATAAAGGAGGAGCGAGGGTGTTTGAGTTTACCAATCGGGGCGATTTCGCCCATGAGGTTTTTGCCGAGGTGAACAAATGGTGTGCAACGGAATGTTCTGAGATGATCATGGGAGTGGGCTCGGTTGTTGACTCGGCAACAGCAGCCTTGTATATTCAATTAGGTGCCAATTTTATAGTTTCACCAAGCTTAAATCCAGAAATGGCCAAAGTGTGCAATCGTCGTAAAATTGCATGGTTACCGGGTTGCGGCACCTTATCCGAAATCAATTCGGCTGAAGAGTTAGGTTGCGAAATTGTAAAGATATTTCCTGGTAAAGAAGTGGGTGGACCAGCATTTGTGAAGGCTATAACCGCTCCTTGTCCCTGGACGAGTATTATGCCTAGTGGTGGCGTAGCTCCAACGCAGGAAAGCCTTGAAAGCTGGTTTAATGCCGGAGTTACTTGTGTAGGTTTAGGATCACAGTTGACTCCCAAAGAAGTAATTGCCAACCGTGATTTTGATTTTATTGAAAATAAGATTAAAGAGGCACTAGCCATCATTGCAAAGCTTTAAACAGCTTATTACATAGCGAGACTCATATGAGTCAAATTACACATTTATAGTTGTTCCTTTGTAAGAAACAATTAATAGAATCCTATAAAGCCGGTAATATAATTATTCGATTTAGGTTTCAAATTTCTATAGATAAAGGCAACGCATAAAATAAAAGGTTACCTTTCATGTTAAGTTTTACCTTAATTGAGATCTTTACCCACAAGGGTTACTTTTTAAACATGCCTGCCAATCGCATTTCGATAAATACAAATATTGAAGAAATGATAAATTACTTCTCCCCAAGTATAAATGATATAGGCAAATGGTCACTGTAGCCTGATAAATTAGGATCTTTTTGCCCGAATCGTATCGGTAACTTATACCTGCCTTTTACCATACCATCATATACCTCAATTTTCACAGTATTTTCATCAATGTTGAATAGGCCGCTTTTTTTAACAATTCCTTTTGATACCATAAACTGATCAATCATTAGCGGGCGACTATTAAATACATAACTTGAGGTTCGTTCTCCCATCAATTGCCACATTAAATTAAATAAATAAGGATTCTGGCCATAAATTACTTTATTACGGTCGCGTACACTTAATGCATAATCAGTTACTGAACGATTAAATGGCTCATCGTTAAAATCACCCATTACAATTATAGCAGCATCGTCACCTTTTACTTCCTGAATTTGTTCTATGAAATAGCTTAATGTTTCACCCGCAATAATACGAAACGGTTCCGACTCATATTGTCCTGCAGATCGTGAAGGCCAGTGGTTCCCAATAAGTACCAATTCGTTTCCTTTCGAAGTTTTTAAAGTAGCCTGAATTATTTCGCGTGTTGCATACCTTTTTACAATGGCATGTTGAAAGAATTCGTCTTCATTGTATTCATACTTATTTTTGTCATAAACAAAGGCAACATCAATACCCCTGTTGTCCGGCGAGTCATCATGTATGATGTCATACTGACGCCCGGGTAAATTCAATTTCCCGATCAACAGTTTTAACACATGTTCATTCTCTATCTCACAAACACCCAAAATGTCAGGGCCTTGGTTATTGTTCATTTGATTAATTACCCAAGCCAGATTTTGCAGTTTTTTATCAAGTACACCGGCAGTCCAGTCCGAAAGATCTGCTTTAATTTTCTTTTTAATTTCTGGTGACCTTCGTTCAATAGGAGCGTTTTTTTCATCAAAAAGATTTTCAACATTCCACCATGCAATAAAATGCTTTTCCATAAATATTAATTTTTTAGGTTTGATGGTTCCTTACTTTATTTTTTCTCTAATTAAATCCACATATTTTTCCGCTACTTCTTCATATACATGACTTTTAAGATGTAATTCATCATACCATTCCTTTTTGTCTCTGCCAATGTCCCTATTATCAATATGGTATACATTGTCAAAGTCATTGACTACCTGTATCATTGCGTTATTAAAATCAAAAATAAGAGCAGTTAAAATAGCTTCTTGAAGTTTCTTGTCTAGAATTCCTTTTATCATTAGTGGTTGATACAACCATTTGCCTGTTCCTGCAAACCAATTAATCAAAGGCCTGAGTGGGTAACGAAGAGAAAATCTTATTCCCTTATGCGGAAATGGATAGGCATATCCTTGGGTTATAGTTATTAAGTCAGAAAATTTACTTTTGCCGGAATAGAGCTCGGTAAATAGTATGTAATACTGAATTTTAATGATCCACAAAAACGAATAAAATTCTTTGGTAATGTATTGTTGAGCAGATAAGATTTTATCCCGTATTTCATCTTCTAAATTAAATTCTTCCAGATCGGTTGCACTACTGTATTTTTTTGTTTGATTTCCTTTGCCATTAACCATTATAGCTAACCTGTGAGCACCAACCATATCGTTTCCTCCTCCGCTGATAAGAAAAACATCGGGGTCATATTTCGATAAACCTTCAACATACTGACCTTCATAAATAATATTTGTTATCCAATCGCCGGCATATGCATCTGAGTAAAGTAGAAAGTCCTTATTCTTTTTAATCAGCCAATCTGTAATATCGCGCACGCAAACAGGAAATTGAAACCAGGAATCACCTTCTGAATATATCTTAATGTACCTTTCACCTTTCTTTTGTCTCTGAACTCTTTTGATATATTTCTTCTTTCTCTTTTTTGTACTCTTTTTGTTAAATTTCCCCATAAGCCCCTCGTTGGCATTTGAGGTTTCTAATAATCTACTTTCATTTATATCATACACCTTTCTTATGCAGTACCTTAAATCTTTAAATGCTTTATCAACCTTTAGCTTGTCACCTTTCTTATAGAGATTAATAAACGCCTTAAAATCATTTTCGTTAAATTTCAGTGGAGCGTGTAAAAGCTTGTCGATGAGTTTATTTTTAGATGTCATATTCGATTTTCTTATTTATAGCAGGGTGTAATGTTTAATAGTGATGCAATTTCGCATTTGCTACACATAAAGTCAAGTATAGTTATCTATCAATATGCTATTTGTCGAAACTTATATGTTACACCAACTTTTTTCTAATCGGATGAAGAAAATGGAGTTCTTACTTAATCAATTAATATTAATGATTTTTTTGCGGAAGTGTCAGATTTACAATAATCTCAAGGAAATAAAAAACACTCCCGGTTGATTTTTATTCAACCAGGAGTGTTTTGTGCATGAATGTATATAAATTATGCTGAGTTTTCAATCTCTTGAATTTCCAAATTTAACTCTGCGATCAGTACAACATGATTCAAACCAGACTTAATTCTTAATTCGGTTCCACCTGAGTGTATTAATCATCCAATTGGGGAGTGATTTTTTAGGATCTCTGCCTTTCAGGTTCATATACCAACCAAGTTTTTCAATGATGGGTAGTTTATGGGTTTCAACAAATTCAATTGGTGTTCCATCCGGATCAGAGATATATGAGAAATGCCCGGCTGCCACACCCATATCAAAACTATTAGCACTGTTAACTGTAAATGGAAATCCTTTTTCCTGGCATTCCTTTTCCAGTAGATCCATTCCAATAATATCAAAACATAGGTGAATATAACCTAACTCGCCCCAAATCCGATCCTGATAAATCTTTTTAGGAGTGCGTTCCAAAGCCTGAATTAACTCAATTTGAGTTGGTCCATAAAGTTTACTGAAAGGACCCGTTCTTGGTTTGTGTTTCAATAAAACTCTTCTGTATTTCTGGTCACTACCAGGAAGGGAGGTCAAATCTTCAAAAACGCCGCTTTCATCATAAATAACTTCATCATATTGAAGAATGTCGGTATAAACCTTCAACGATTGTTCAATATCAGATACACCAATGACTGCACCAAACACACCCCCTGTCACTGATTTTTCCTTTTTATAATGTGAGGATTCTTCAACTATTTCAAAAATGTTATTATAAGGATCTTTTACAAAGTAATGCATGTTACCATGTGGGGTTTTGGTTATGGTTCCTAAGATATCCACCTCCATTTCTTTATGTGCATCGTATGCCTTTAATACATTCCTGCATTTCATTTTGCAGATGTAAATTCCCATATCACCCAGCTTAACTTCAAAGACCGGAGCTTTGGGTTCCATACTTGTATGTTGCCATATTTCATAACCACCACCACCTTCCATATTTACAGCCAATGCTGCGTACCTGGGGCATTCTTTGCCTTTGGTATAGGGTAGCAT
>NZ_CEXQWX010000005.1:73771-120179 GCF_982718395.1 Carboxylicivirga sp. | reverse complement strand
GTATTTCCATCAATCCAGGTATAACTATCACAGGCGGTTATTACATCGGTTCCCGTATTACTGTAATGCATGGTTAAATTAATTGTAATAATACTATCACATCCAACAGCATTAGGGATGGTATCATAATAAGTTCCACTTGTGGTATAAGTTTCATCTCCACTTGGAACCGTGTATGTATCACATGCAGTCGGGCTTATGGTAGCATAGCTATTGCAAGTATAAACCTGAACCTGGCCTGTTGTATAAGCCCCGCCACCATCGTTTCCATAAGCGCCCATAGCAACTTTAGAGCCAATTGAGTTTATGCTTACAGAATAGCCCAGCCAATCAGCTGCTACATCACCATTAATGTCATTGCCTATTTGCGTCCATGTATCTGACTGATTTTTATAAATCTGTACATATCCGGCATCAGTTCCTGAATTATCATTCCAATAAGCACCAATAGCTAAAGTAGAACCATCATTATTTAAATTTACTGAGCAACCAAAACGGTCTTTTATTGTTTCTCCATTAATCGTATTACCTACCTGTGTCCATGTACCTGATCGGTTTTCATAAATTCGTACATATCCTGCGGTAGTACTGGTATTATAATGCCCAGGACCACCAATAGCTACAATAGAACCATCGGAGTTTAAACTTACAGACCAGCCAAACCAATAATTTGAGCCTTTGCCATTAATGTCGTTACCTATTTGAGTCCATGTTCCGGATAGGTTTTCATAGATACGTACATGTCCTGCATTACCTCCACTATCATCATCTCCATAGCCACCAATTGCCACAATTGAGCCATCGTCGCTTAAACTAACTGAACAACCAAAATAATCATGGGCTCCATCGCCGTTAATATCGCTTCCAATTTGTGTCCAGGTACCTGACTGGTTTTCATAGACCCGTACCTGTCCATTTGTAGTATATTCTCCTATACCTCCTATGGCTACCATTGAACCATCAGCACTTAAACTTACAGACCAACCCGAATGGTTTCCTGCTACACCATCTATATCATTCCCTATTTGTGTCCAGGTTCCTGACTGATTTTCATAGATACGTACATGACCACAACCGGTTCCATTACCGTCATTATACGGGGCACCAATAGCTAGTATAGAACCATCGGCACTTAGACTTAGCGAATAACCGGATTGATCATCTGCAGCCTCACCATCAATATTATTTCCTATCTGTGTCCAGGTGCCCGATTGGTCTTCATAAACAGTAACGGTTCCAGCTTTATTGCCTGCATTACCATTCCAACAGGCGCCCATAGCTAGTACAGAACCATCGGCACTTAAACTAACAGACCATCCTAATCGATTATATTCTTCCTCACCATAAATATCATTGCCTATTTGTGTCCAGGTTTGCGCGTTCGTATTTATTGATATTATAATAAATAATAAAATAAAAGCTACAAATTTCTTTTTCATAATCTTTACATATTTCATTTCCAATCCCTATATCTGATATCTTTTTACTATTTGGTTTTCATAGGATAATTAAAAATTTAACCCCTCAATCTATTTTAAAAATTGTGAGTGCAAAGTTGAAAAACCATTGTGTATAAACCTTGAATTTTGGGTTAACGAGAGGTAACAAAAAAAATAAGCGAGGTTAACAAAAGGTAACCTCGAAAAAGAAAATGTAAGTATGTTTTACTTTAAATTTGGGATAGAAAGGTTGTAAGATTCAATGTTTTATCAACTTCCAGTTTTTTACGTAACCTTGAGCGGCCCGCTTTTACACTTTCAGTTGTTTGAAAAGTTGCAGCAGCTATATCTTTGGAGTTCATTCCTAACCGCAAAAAGGTAGCTAACCTTAGTTCCGTATGTGATAAATTTGGATATTTTCGGGTAAGGTTCTGTTGAAATCCTGAGTGAACTCTTTGAAAATAAATTTCGAACTGGTGCCAGGAATCTTCTCTTACTTTAGAATCGACCTCAGTATCCTATGCGCAATATTCAATAAACTAATGGATTTCCCCCTTGGCGAAGGGGAACGGTTTGTGGTTTTTTATAACTATTTAAGAATTAGGAGGATTGCTTTTTAGTTAGATAGAAGGTTATTACATTCTTCGATATGTATACACAAAGCTTCAATATGTATACGTGAGTGATTTTCAGAGCCTCTACATTTGCATTATTAACTATAAAAACCTGTTGTCATGTTTGGAAAAGCAATTTCTGATTTAATGATTAAACCCGGAAAATCACCGGTTTTTGAAACACCAGAAAAGTATGGTTTAGATTACGATAACGTCACCTTTGAAGCTAAGGATGGCGTGTCCTTGTCTGGTTGGTTGGTGAAGGGGAAGACTGACAAGGTAATTATTCAGTCGCACTTTGGCGTTCAATGTTCCCGATGTGGATTTACCCAGGAAGGAAAGGGTATAATGAAAAATGCCCTTTGGACAAGTGATATTCACTTTCTAAATCAGGCAAAATACCTTGTTGAAGCTGGTTATTCGGTGCTTATGTATGATTTGCGTAACCATGGTAACAGCGAACAAGGAAGAACACCGTGGGTTACCTGGGGTCTTGAAGAACGATTAGATGTATTGGCTGCTGTCGATTTTATTTCCAACCATCAGGTTTATAAATCAGCATCCATCGGATTATTGAGTATTTGCATGGGTTCTTCATCCAGCATATTTGCTTATGGCATGGAAGCTGAGTTTAAGAAGAATGAGAAGGTAAAAACAATGATTGCCGTTCAGCCCTTAACGTACGACTACTTTGTAAAAGCTATGGGTTTACCGCCATTCCTAGTTAATAGTGGTAATAAATACAGTCTGAAAAAAAGAAGTGTTGACCTAACCGGCGATTCGTTCTTACCTTATGCCAAAGATATTACAATACCAACACTGGTTATACAAAACGAAAACGATCCTATGACTAATTTAGATATGGTCAAAGGTTTCTACAACAACATTATTGTTGAGAAAGAACTATTGATGCTGACACTGGAAAAAAAGCGCGGAGCAGCTTACGACTGGATCGGAAAGAACCCGGACAAAATCTTGAAATGGTTTGACACATACATGAAGTAAGTAAAGAAAACTCTACTAATCAACACCCTGAGAAATGATTTAATAAACATCATAATCAAAAAACACAATCATGAGTAAAACAATATTAATAACAGGAGCCAGTACTGGCATTGGACGTGCAACTGCACTATTTTTCCAGGAAAAAGGATGGAATGTAATAGCCACCATGCGTACACCTGAAAAGGAAGAAGAATTAACAAAACTGGATAATGTCTGGGTAGCTAAACTGGATGTAACTGATCTTTCCACAATTAACGAAACTGTACGCCATGGAATCGAGAAATTTGGCAGGATCGACGTGTTGGTTAACAATGCAGGTTATGGTGCATATGGACCTTTAGAAACATTTCCAAGAGAAAATATCGTTCGCCAATTCAACACCAATGTTATTGGCTTGCTGGATGTAACCAAAGCCGTACTGCCTCATTTCAGAGCTAATAAAAATGGAGTGGTAATCAATATCTCCTCTGTCGGCGGCAAATTAACTTTCCCTTTTGGCGCATTATACCATGGAACCAAATTTGCTGTGGAAGGCATCACAGAATCGTTGGTATATGAATTAGAAAAGATCGGCGTTAAAGCTAAAATTGTGGAACCTGGTACAATTGTCACTGACTTTGCTGGCCGCTCTTTTGATTTTCAAATGGATAAGAGTATAAAGGAGTATAAAGATATGGGTGACACTTTAATGCAAGCAATTGCTGCCGTGCAACAAGATACCAACCGAGCTTCACAACCTGTTGATGTTGCAGAAGTCATTTATCAGGCAGCAACAGATGGTACTAGCACCATTCGCTACACAGCAGGTAAAGATGCAGATATGTTCCTAGCATCACGACAAGGTGTTAGTGATGAAGATTTTATTGCCGGCGTAAAACAACAGTTTGGATTTTAGTATGTAAATTGTGTTGGGTGTTGAATAACTCAACTTCAGCATCCAACATGTGAAATATGATTAGTATATGGAACTAATGACCATTCTTAAATCAAAGTGGTTTCTTTTTGCGGGAATACCACTTATTATTTTATTTATACTTGCACTAACCGGACGAAAATCGGTACATGCCGAAATAACCATCAATGCTAAACCACAACAGGTTTGGAATGTTTTAATGGATATCGAATCTTATCCGGATTGGAACTCCGTTCTTGTTCCGATCAATGGTGAATTTGCTGAAAGAACTACCGTTGGGTATATGTTTTACCAGGATGAAAATACAGAAAGCTTAATTCCATCAAAGGTGAAAAAAATGATTGATAATCAATTATTGAACCAGGGTGGTGGCATGATTGGAATTTTAACCTACAATCATAAATATCTTCTGCAAGTTGTACCGGAAGGAACTAAAATTATAATCCATGAAGACTATAAAGGTATAGGTGTTCATTTTTGGAATCCTGCGCCTGTGGAGAAAGCTTATAAACGATTGTGTTCACAGATCAAACAAAGAGTTGAAACTTTAAATGAGTAATGCAATGAAGAAAGATATCATCGAAATAAAGAGTATTACTCAAATTCACGATGCTATTGGCTGTTCCAAACCCAAACATCCTTTAGTAACAGTACTCCCAATGGATAAACTATCTTCCTATGATTATGGTGATTTTACTTATGTAATGGATGTTTACCAGGTGAGTTTAAAAACCGGGATTTCCGGTTCAATTATATATGGCCGCAACTCATATGACTTTCAGGAAGGGACGATGGTTTTCTCTAAGCCAAACCAATCAATGAAATACAGCAAGAATGAACCAACAGGCAACGAAAGTGGATGGAGCTTATTTTTTCATCCTGATTTAATACGTAAATCAGAACTGAGCAAAACAATTGATCAATACTCTTTCTTTTCATACGATGCCAATGAAGCATTGCATTTATCGGAGGAGGAACGAGATAGTTTAACCGAACTTGTTACAAAGATCGAGAAAGAATACTCACAAAACATTGATCAACACAGTCATGAACTGATAATTGCCAACATTGAATTGATTCTTAAATACTGTGCACGTTATTATGATCGTCAATTTTATACCAGAACCAACATTAATAAAGATGCTTTTTCTCAATTTGAGAATTTATTGAAAGACTATTACGACTCTAACAAGCCATTGGAAATAGGTGTACCAACAGTTAGATATTGCGCACAGGAGTTGAACATGTCTGGTCATTACCTGAGTGATATGCTACGCAAAGAAACAGGAAAAAGTGCTCAGGAGCATATCTATACTTTCTTAATAAATAAAGCAAAAACAGTATTATTGGGTACAGACGAAACCGTTAGTCAGGTAGCTTATGAATTAGGGTTTGAGTATCCCCAACACTTTAGCAAATTGTTTAAATCAAAAACCGGCATGAGCCCTAATCAATACCGTGAATTAAGCTAGGCTATTTCTTAGTATTCGACTAATGGTTCACTATGATGTTATTGATAAGTTGCGCTTCATTACTAAAACGATTAATTTATAATGCTAATTATTAATCTACATGGTATGAAAACATTGACTTACTCAATTACAATCAATAAGCCTCAGGATTTTGTATTTTACAAGCTTATGGATAAGTCAGCATATCCTGCCTGGTCTAAGGCATGGGGCGAAGGAATAACCTATGAGGGAGAATGGAAGAAAGGCGGTTATATGTCGTACTTTGATAATACTCAGGGTGGAACCAAAGTAATATTTGAAGAATTGAAACCTTGTGAATACATAAGAGCCAAACACATTGCAATGGTAGATCCGCAGAATATTGAAGTTGAATTAAAAGACGAAATGATGCAAAAATGGATTGGTTCATTGGAGGAATATTGTTTTCATAAGGAGAGTGATGATATAACAAAACTTGAAATCATTATGACCGTCGATGAAACATTTCAAAAAATGTTTGATGACACCTGGCCCAAAGCATTGGGATATTTTAAAGAAGTATGTGAATCATAGCAAAGAAAAAACAAAGTCAAAATATTAAACGAAAGCACAACTAATGTATGGTGAATACCATTCTGGATTAGCACCATATTAGAAGCCGTAAACAAATAGATCACCTACCGCTAAAATATTGGCCCCTTAAAAATGAGTTTGCCAATAGAAAATGTCAGATCGGTCTTGTATACTAATACGTAAACGTAGTAAAGTTCATTTAAGAGATTTTTTTATTTTTGGCAAGAATGTATGCTTTTTGATTTTTCTCTGAGCTTCATTCGGGCAAACAATACCTATCAACTTATCCATAGCTTTAACAAACTGAAAATGCACAATATCAGAAAACTTTATTTGCATAAAACTATTTGATAATGCTTTATTTGATAGCCATTCAATCTTTCTTAAGCGGAATAGTATTTTTATTTCGGAGACCTCGTCATCTTTCGAACTTGATGTTAGCACTATTCTTCTTTCTACTCACCTTAAATTTTGTTGGATTTATTATCCCCGGAGGAATTAAACAATACATTATAATTGGCTATTTGCCCTTTGTTTTTTTACTAGGTCCGACCATATATTTTTATGTGTATAGCTTAATAAGTGAAGATTTCCATTTAAAATATAAACATTTGATTCATTTAATCCCATTTGTCTTAGTTAGCATACTTCGCATGTTTATTTGGGAGGAAGAAATATTGATAAAAGAATCATTAGAACTTAAAAACAACATTCTTTTAAGTATTATAATATATGGCAGACTGATTCATATATTTACGTATGTTGTTGTGGTTTTTATTAAACTCATCAAACACAAAAAGAAACTTGAACATCACTTTGCTTCAAAATCTGTAAAGCTAACCTTAAGCTGGGTAGTATTTATTTTGGTGGTACTATTATTAAGTTATAGTATTGAGACATTTGCACCTTCTATAAAAACAATATATAGGTCAACTGATGAACTGTTTTTTTGGTTTGCTCATTTTAACATGGGCATGTTGGGTTTTTTAATTTTAGTTTTTGGCCTGCAACAACCAATTCTCTTTCCTAAGGAACAGAAATCTTCCACCAGCATTACGAAAGTTAATAAAGTTGAAAAATACACCAATTCAACACTTACACATGAGCTAATGGTGGAAATATCAGAAATGATTAGTGTCTATTTAAGTGAAAATAAACCTTTTTTAAACCCTGAATATAATCTGGACATAATGTCCAACGATATAAACATATCTAAACCACGTATCTCACAAACCATTAACGAAATCAATAAAAAAAACTTTTACCAGTTAATTAATGAATACCGGGTTGAGGAATTTAAACATCTGCTAACAGACACAAATAAACAGCACATTACTTTATTAGGACTGGCTTATGAAGCCGGATTTAATTCAAAGGCATCCTTTAACCGGGTCTTTAAAGAATCCACTGGCTATAGCCCTTCTGCTTACAAGAAGCAACTACAATAACTACCTCTCAAGGCTACTTTTTTTCGTCTCAATAAATTCTTTGAGACGTCTTATTCCGTTTTTATCACTCAGTGAGGCGCTTTTAAATCGACTTGGTTTTAATATTGAAGTCCAAGTTTAACATGCAATTAAACTTCATTTAAACAGCATGTGATAAAAATTAAAAGCTATGAAAAAATCAAATTTGAAAAGTGTATCTAAACTATTATTGATTTGTGCATTAATAATAGGTAATTCAGTTTATTTAAGTGCACAAAGTGAGACGGATTCATTAACAATTAAGAAGCAGGAAGGAAAAAAGGTACACTTTGTAGCATTTCCATCCTATGATTACAGACCTGTATTGGAACATTCGATTGCGCTGCTTGGTAAAGGTATTTTTACTCTCAAGAATAACAGCATGTTGGTATCAAGCTTAACAGGAGTAAAATCATTAAATAATCCTTCCTATCTTATTCAATTTAACAACGATTACTATTTATCTAAATGGCGTTTTAATTTAAATGTGATCACTGCCAGACAGGTTAATAAAATGGCTGCCTCGGAGATTGGAATGCCGGTTCCCGGCCAATTTACGATTGATAACTTTGTTGGCTCATATCAGTTACTTGCTAAGCGCAAATTAAGCGAGGGATTATATATTGGATTTGGGTATGAAATAGTAGATGTTACGACGGATTTGGAACTTTCCGGATTAGGTGTTCCCGGCGTAGAGGATGTTGAAATGAAAACCTTTCTTTCACAACCGGAAATTATTGCTGAATTTGACTCAAGAGATGATGTAGTTTACCCAACAAACGGATTTTATGTCACAGCACAATCCAACCTGATTTCTGATGCATTTGGTTCAAAAATAGAGAATCTTGGTGCAACCGGGATAGTTGAAGAGGAGGACTTCTTTTACACCCGCAATTTTATTAAAGCAAGTTACTTCCGTTCATTATCCGGGGACTGGAGGTCAGTTCTGGCATCCAGAGTTCAAATCAGAGCCGCTACCGGAGATATTCCAGTTGGTTTATGGGAAAATGTGAATAGCTATATCAGGGGATATACAGAAGGGAACTTCACTGGAAAACAACTGTATCACCTTGATGTTGAGTGGAGAAAATACTTAACTGATCGTTTTGGTTTTGTAGCGTTTGGTACTGCCGGTTTTGTTGGTGAAGACATCGGACATGCCTTTTCTTCGGATCGTTTTGTTCCGTCAGGCGGGCTGGGTCTAAGAGTCCAAGTATTAAAATCTAAAAAAGTAGCCTTTAGGATTGATCATGCCTGGGGTAGAGACGGTGAAAGTTCTATCTACTTTGGTCTATCCGAATACTTTTAATTTTAAAAAGGTTGAGTTCTCATTCTCAACGGATCAGTCAACTGGCACTCATTATTATCAAAAAATCTAAATTTAAAAAGCAATGAAAACATTGAATCTAATAATTCATAAAAACCATTTATTACGCTTTAGCTTCATTACCAGTTTAATGATTTTGCTATCTATGCAATTGTCTGCACAAGGCATGTTTGAGATGAAAGGAATCCCCGATATTCCTTGCTCTCCACTCATTGGAAATATTGAAGGCAGAACAACCCAGTCGTTAAATGGTACTTGGAATGCTATGATTGACCCAGTATCGGATAAGGATAATCTCCTAGGCAAACTCTACGTTCCATATATTGTAAAGAATCATCAGCCGCAAGCTGGAGAACTGATGGAATTTAATCTTGAAAACGGTACCACTCTACAGGTGCCCGGAGATTGGAATACCCAGGACGACCGTTTATATTTCTACAATGGTAAGGTTTGGTATAAAAGAGATTTTCATGTTACCAAAAAAGACGACAAAAGGTACTTTTTATATTTCGGTGCTATCAACTACAAAGCACATATTTTTGTGAACGGAACCCAAGTGGCAAGCCACATCGGAGGATATACTTCTTTTAATTGCGAAGTAACTGAAGCTTTAAAAGATGGGGAAAACCTTTTGGTTATTAAAGTTGATAATACCCTGACTGATGATGAAATTCCAACTGCTTCAACTGATTGGATGAATTATGGTGGTATTACTAGGGATGTTTACGTTGCCGAATTACCAAAAGCTTATATCCAAAATTATAAAATCCAGTTAGCTAAAGGAAACACAAAACTTATTGAAGGTTCAGTTAAAATTGATGGGGCAACTGATGGTACGGTTAGTATAAAAATACCTGAATTGAAAATTAAGAAATCGTTTACAGTTAAAAATGGTGAAGCAACAATTCAATTTAAAGCTACTCCAAAGCTTTGGTCGCCGAAAAGTCCAAAACTTTATAATGTAGAACTAACTTACGGTGAAGAGACAGTAAAAGACCAAATAGGATTCCGTACCATTGAGGTAAAAGACAGACAGGTAGTAATAAATGGAAAGCCTATCATGCTGAAAGGTATTTCTATTCACGAAGAAGCTATCGGAACCGATGGTCGTGCATATAGTTACGCACATGCAGAGGAATTACTTAAAAAATCGTTGGAACTAGGCTGTAACTATGTCCGTTTGGCACACTACACACACAATGAACATATGGTAAAGGCTGCAGATAAATTAGGCTTAATGGTATGGGCAGAAATACCTGTTTACTGGAGCGTAAAATTCGAAAAACCTGAAGTTCTGGAAATGGCTAAAACACGTATGTCGGAAATGATTTTAAGAGACCAAAACAGAGCCAGTATCATTTTTTGGAGTTTGGGTAACGAAACCCCTGTTAACGATGCAAGAAACACATTCTTCAGAAATTTAAATGCCCACGTAAAAGGCCTTGACAATACGCGTTTAACAACAGCAGCACTGGTATTTGGTGAGCATGAAATAATGGCCATGTCCAAAGATTATTTCTTCCCTACTTTGAAAGGGCAAAATTTCGATACATGGGATCTTCATATCCATGATCCACTTGCAGAGATTGTTGATGTTGGTGGTATAAACCAGTATTTTGGATGGTATTATTCAGGTTTCTTAGCAATGGGAGCAAAAATTCCTCACGCACAAGCTAAAAAGGTAATGCTTGATAATATGGCCAAGGTACGTTTACATGTTCCTAACAACAGACCTTTTGTATTTAGTGAAACCGGAGCCGGTGCTAAAAAAGGATTGAGAGCTAAACCGGAAGACATGCTTATGTTTAGCGAAGATTTCCAGGCTCTTGTATATGAAAAACAAATTGAGATTTATAAAAACCAGGAAGGTATAGTAGGTATGTCTCCATGGGTTCTTAAAGATTTCCGTGCTACTTTAAGACAACACCAGGGCATTCAGGATTACTTTAATCGTAAAGGTTTGATTGATGATAACGGTCAACCCAAAAAGGCATTCTTTGTACTTCAGAAGTTCTATAATGAGAACTAAGATCGAATATTCTTAAAAAAATGGTGGGGTGAATTTTGGGTGGAGAGCAATTCGTTGTTCTTCACCTGGAATTTACCATTTATAAAAAACATTGAGATGAATAAAATAAAACTTTTCCTGTCTTTGCTGCTTTGTGTTTTTGCATTAAACATACAGGCCCAAAGAGCAGTCATTAATTTTAACGAAAACTGGCATTTTAGAGGTGGTTCTGTTTCCGGGTTCACCATTGATGAACCGGTAAACATACCACATACCTGGAATGCCGAAGACACACGCGATGGTATTAATTATTACCGGGGTGAAGGTGTGTACACAAAAACATTTGCCGCCGATGCGGCCTGGCAAGGTAAACGTGTTTTTATCCGGTTTGAAGGGGTAAACAGCGTAGCCAAAGTGTTTATCAACGATAAATTACTTGGTGAGCACCGCGGAGGATATTCTGCCTTTATTTATGAGCTTACCGACAAATTAAAATATGAAGGAACAAATATCCTTAAAGTGGTGGCCAATAACGAGGAAACTGAAGATGTGCTTCCATTGGCAGGTGACTTTAATATTTATGGAGGGATGTACCGTCCGGTAAAAATATTGGTTACCGAACAGCTTTGTATTTCACCTTTAGATTATGCTTCTCCGGGAGTATATATCTCTCAAAAAAAAGTATCGGAAAAGTTTGCAGATATACAAGTAGATGTTAAATTCTTGAACTATCGTGATAACTTGCAGGAAGCTTCGGTAAACATTGCCATTAAAGATAAAGACGGTGTTGTTGTAGTTCAAAAAGCATCAGATATTGAGGTAACAGGTAAAGAAGGGGTGCACTCTGAGCTGTTCACTATTAACAACCCGATTCTGTGGAACAGTCGTCAAAACCCATACATGTACCAGGTGTCTACACAGCTTATTTCAAACGGTGAGGTAATTGATGAAGTGGTTGAACCTATGGGACTTCGTTATTTTTCAGTAGACCCGAATAAAGGATTTTTCTTAAACGGAAAGTCATTTCCTTTATATGGAGCAAGCCGTCACCAGGATCGTGAAGGCATTGGTAATGCACTACATTACAAGCACCATAAAGAGGATATGGATTTTATGCTCGAAATGGGAATGAATTCTACACGCCTGGCTCATTATCAGCAATCTGAAACCATTTACGATTTGTGCGACTCTGCCGGACTTGTAGTATGGGCCGAGATTCCCTGGATTGGTATGCCTGCAACCTTGGGAGGCATAAATGGTTATGTAAATTCAGAAGCTTTTCATAACAATGCCAAGCAGCAGCTTTACGAGTTAATTCGCCAGAACTACAATCACCCGTCTATCATGTTTTGGGGTATCTTCAACGAAATTCAGAATCATAAAGAAGATGAGGCCATACGGCCACAAAAGCTGATAGAGGCTTTGAACGACATTGCAAAAGCAGAAGATAAGCAACGTTTAACTTGTGCTGCCAGTATGCTTAAACCCGAAGAGGATATCCACCACTTTACTGATGTCATATCCTGGAACAGGTATTATGGCTGGTATTATGATGAGCCCAGCGGTATAGGTACTTTCCTTGACGAAACACACGAGAAAAACCCGGAATGGAACATAGGTATAAGTGAGTACGGAGCCGGAGGTGCCATTTCGCAACACTCACAAAAACTAAAAATGCCAAACCCTATGGGTAAACCTCACCCGGAGGAATGGCAAAGTTATTACCATGAGGAACATTATAAAGCATTTGCAACACGACCATTTGTATGGAGTGTGTATATCTGGAATATGTTCGACTTTGGTTCGCATTTCCGTCGTGAAGGTGAGCACCATGGTGTAAATGATAAAGGAATGATTTCCTTTGACCGCAAAACAAAAAAAGACGCTTTCTTTTTTTATAAAGCTAACTGGTCAGATGAACCTGTGCTGCACATTACTTCAAAGAAACATATTTTCAGGGATGATAAAATCACACCGGTAAAAGTATATACCAACCTAAACAGTGTAACACTTACCGTAAACGGAAAAACGATTGGAACAAAATCTCCCGAACACGGAATCGTCACCTGGGAAGATATCAAATTAGAGAAAGGTAACAACGGAATAATTGTAGAAGGCGACTTAAACGGTAAAAAATATACTGACCATACCGTATTTGTTATCGACACTGCATTGGGTGAAACAGTGGCTAAGGTTTATGATTTCGTTATGAAGTCGAAATTAGTTATAGCTATTCTGCTTATTGTTGCGGTATTACTATGGTATTTGGGTTGGCGCAGAAAAAGCATTAATAAATGGATTCGTCTCATTTTCAAAGTGCTTTTTATACTTGCTGTTTTGGGCATATTGATAACATTTGGTTTAGATATGCTTTTTAGAGCAATGTTTGAGTAATTCTTGATATAAAAAGGAATTACAAATTGAGATTAAAATAAAGAATCTAAACAGATGAAAAAAATGATGTTATTATTTGTGGCCGCGCTAAGTTTAATTGGAGCTGCAAATGCACAAAAATTGGAAGTTAATATTACAGATATTAAAAATAACAAAGGCCAGTTTGTAATTAAGGTATATGATACCAGTGAGGCGCGGAATAAGGAAGCTCCGGTATTATTGAAAGAGTTTTCAAAAACAGATGTAAAGGATGGGATCTTAAACCTTAAACTGGATTTGAAATATGGAACATACGGTTTGAGTTTGCTCGATGATGAAAACTCTGATGGAGAGATGGAAAAGAGTTTTATTGGTATGCCAAAGGAAGGTTTTGGGTATTCTGATTTTTATCTTACTAAATTAAGCAAACCGGCATGGGAGGACTTCGAATTTAAATTTAGTCCTGAAAAAACATCTGTAACTGTTAGAGTAAAGTATTTGTAGATAATAATTATCAATCACTCTGTCTTTAGAATTTACATTGAATTCACGTAATTTTAGTTGAGTTTGAATAACGTCAAAAAAACGTTTTTGCCGGGTCATTCTTAACAGTTGACGGAATGAAGTATTAGTAACATTTCCCCTTAATAACGCCGTTACCTGTTAGCTGAAAGTCTCAAATCTTTGACACACCTAAATTACTAAAGGAAATGTGTAATTCTTAAGACCTTAACCTGCGCCAGGAATTCGACAACTGCTATTCCTGGTGCAGATGTATAATCACCAAACATTCCCTTACCGTGCTTTCTTCAATATCTAAGCATGATATTAATTTAATAAGGACAGCTGATCAAACCTGACAGGTCTTCCAAAGAATCATTTAACCGGGTCTTCAAAGAGTTCACTGGCTATAGCCCTTCTGTATACCGTAAGCAACTACAGTAATTGTCACTTCAATTACAATTCTAATTAAAACACTTGTTGGTATAATAAAGATGTTTTTGATGCCATAATGAAATCGTTTTTATGAAGCCCATTTATTTTATGAGTCCACCATAAAACTGTTACAGATGAATACTCAACAATAATTTGCGGGTGATGGCTTTCGGTCTCTGCAATATCTGCTATTGAGTTTGTAAATGAAATGGCCTGAATAAAGTTATTGGTATGAAATACCCGTTTCAGTTTATGAACATTCGAATCAACAATCAATTCCCAACCCTCTACTTCTGACATTAATGTGTCAATTTCATTAACTGACAACATTTTAGCATTTACATTACATGCTTCGCAATTTTGTTTAGATAATTGATCCATATATAACCTCCTCAATATTTTTAAGTTCGATTAGATTTTGAAATAGAAGCTGATTCATTAATTGAATAACGCGCTCCTTTCTAATAAAGTAATTTTATAACGCTACTGTCAAGAATGGATACCATTTTTTTAGCTATTTTCTCATTAAACACCTCACATTCAAGTGAATTATGGCACTTTAGGATTTACTAGTTAATCAATGAGTTAATCTGGAATCATAATAGAAAATAAATATCAAGACACCTGCCCTATAGAAATAATCCGGTAAAACGAAATAAAGTAGGTTCATTACATGTAATTTTAAGTCCCATAATGTATTGTTTTCATAGTAATGCTGTTTAGTTTTGAAGCTGGTAACTTAAACAATCATTCGTTATATAGGTTTACATTTAAAACTATACTTGAAATTATAAAAGTAAAAGAACGTGGATTTAGTTACTCAAACCGTATTAGGAGCCGGAGTAGGAGAATTAGTTTTAGGTAAAAAGGCAGGAAATAAAGCTATATTTTGGGGTGCCATAGGTGGCATAATTCCGGATTTGGATGTATTATTTACTTCTTTTTTTAGCGAGGTAGACGGACTATTTGTGCACAGAGGCTTTAGCCATAGTCTGATTTTTGCTTTTATACTTGCACCCATGCTGGGATGGCTAATACACCGTATTCATCGGAAAAAGATGAATATCACCAGGCGCGAATGGACGATGCTTATATTTTGGTCAATTTTCACCCATCCTATTTTAGATTATTTTACAGGGTATGGTACAGGTGCTTTCTTCCCGTTTTCTAACTATAGAGTAGAATTTGGTACCATAGGAATAGTGGATCTGTTTTATACAATTCCGTTTATATTGGCCTTATTGATTATTCCATTTTTAAGGAGAACAGCACTCCTCAGGCGAAAACTTATTCTCGCAACCATTTTTATAAGTTCATTTTATTTGATTGGTACTGTTGGAAATAAAGTATATATAAATAGTGTGTTTAAAGAAGCATTCACAAAGCACCAAATTTCGTATGATCGATTTAAAACTGTCCCTTTGCCCTTGACCAACTTCTTGTGGATGGGAGTTGCTGAAACAGATACAGGTTATTACATGGCTCTGCATTCAAACTTTGATTCTGATATACCTATCGATTTTATGTATATACCTCGTAATGAGAATAAACTCAACACTATTGCCGATAACAAAGATTTGAAAAAACTAATACGCTTTACTAAAGGTTATTACCATGTAAATGAAGATAAAAACGGACTATATTTGGCCGATCTTCGTTTTGGAAAAATGGGTACAGGAGAAAACGCTGATTTTATTTTTAAGTTTTATCTGAAAGACAAAGAAGGCCAGGTAGCTATCCATCAAGCAAAAGAATCGAGAGGCATTGAAGAAAGTGAATTTTCAAACTTTATTGAAAGAATAAAGGGCATTTAATAATCCTTTCAACAAAGGATATTTATAAATTTATAAAAACGGTGCAACACGACTTGTGTAGTTTGTCTTTCGGAATAATGTAAAGGAAATTGCTTTTCAAAGAATATCAAGCAAGTTCCACGCCAAAGATAGATCTTTAATTAGCAAATAGCTGGTTCGAGAGATAAAGGTAGTTGAGCACCTCCATCTGAAATTTCACATATGCTTCTGTTAATTTGAGTTTTCCGTCTATATACTTTTCCTGTCGTTTATTAAGCAGGAAAACAGAGCTTTCACCATATCTGAACTTTTCATTCTCACCGTTGAGCAAACGCTCATAGTTAGTTGCATTTTGCTCATAAATGGAAATTTGCTCTTTAAGTATAGCTTGCTGTTGCCAGCTTGCTTCCGCCTTGTTGAATAATTCATTTTTCTTGTACATCAAATCAAGCTCCTGCTCCTGAATTCTTAGCTTTCCTTTTTTCACTCCTGCCCTTTCACTCCTGAGAAATAAAGGCATTGAAAAGCCAATACCCAACTTATAGTTAGACAAATCAAATTCATGAATATTGATATTATCTGAAGTTGTTAACAAAGCATTGTATTTGACTTTTAGTTTTGGTTTTAGCTTTTCTCGTTTAAGGCGTTGCTCAATTTCTGAGATGGTTAATTTATTGATGACTGATAAAATTGCAGGATGCTTGCTGATTAATACCGAATCAAGTTTAACCAGTGTATTGCTATATAGTGTCTTATAATCCTCCGGTTTAACATCGGCTTGAAGAAGAAGTGGTTTCGATTCAAACCACAAATAATTTTCAACTGTTTGCCTGGCTTTTACAAGGTACATATCATTTTTATTGAACAAGCCGATGGCTTCCTGGTAAGCGATGCTTGCCTCTAGCGTATCCATAGCTGTTTTTTCACCCATATCAAAGGCATTGCGTGTATTCATGTAATTACTATGAGCAATGGCTATATTTTCGCTTAGCACCTCCATCGAATAATGATACATCTGCCAGGTGTGATAAGAATAGAGTGCATTATAAAGTAAGTCGTTTAAAAGTATGTTCTGCTCATTTTGCGAAAGGTGTTGGTATTCTCGTGCCTGGCGAATAGCAGTGTTCCGTTCATTAGTCAGCAAACCATTAAGTACATCCATCTCAACTCCAAGGTTCCACAGTCCATATTCATTTGTTTTATTTTCAGGGTTAAGGTATTGTCCATCGGTATTCTCGTAACCGCCACTGAAGGTAATACCCAAACTTGTCGGAAATTTCAATTTTGTTTTTAGCTTTTCATAGTAGAGTTTATCATCTAATTCTTTGCTGCTCCAACTGGCGTCTATGGTTGGATCAAGCATTCCTTTGGCACTCATCAATTGGGCATCGGCATACAACAGTTTTAATCGCGCTTTTTGAGCTACCGGATGGAACCCCAATATATTATCAACATACTCCTGATAACTCAATACAAGACTATCTCTTTGAGCAAATGCAGTAAAACTCATGCTGAATATCAATAGTATAATCAGACCTCTTTTAATGTTAGCCAACTTCATTTTATGTTTTACGATTACTGCAGTATAAAGCATTTGATTAAAACCAGATTGTGATTAACGAATAACTACTTAATTGACCGAATTGGTGCTTTTAATTTGAGTTCATCATTTTCCTTTTTAGGTTGATAGAAGTCAGCAGGAAAGCCATTTAGTTGACGCCACAACTCATACCATACCGAAACTTCGTTGAGTAAAATAAACGCTTCTGCCCCGGCTCCAACTCTCAACTGCTCCGGCCATTGTTTTTCAGTTTCATCAGGACTAATCAGTATTCGATAATACCCATTGTCACTAATAAACTGATCAATCGCTACGATGGTTCCTCCGAACACACCAGTTGATGATTCAGGCCACCCACTGATAACTATCGCCGGCCATCCGTCAAACCGGAGACGCACATGATTACCTTTATGTAACAAGGGTAAATCATTGGGTTTTAAATAAATCTCAACAGCCAAATCATACTCATCAGGAACAATAATTGCAATATCGGCACCTGCATTCACCGTTTCACCAAGTCCTTTTTTTATAATCTTGGTAATGTATCCGGTTTGTGGCGCAGTGATGTAATAAAATTTTTGACGCTCACTATAGTTACTTAAGGTGCTTTCCAATTTTGATATGGTAGCCACCCCTTCCATTTTGGTCGATATAGCCGTTTGCAAATCAGATTGTGATTTGGCTAGCTTATCAGCATACTCCTGCTCTATCGCGAGCAATTCGATATTTAAAATACTCAAAGTATTCTGTTGATTAAGCAATTTGTTTTGCTGTACACTGACTTTGGCTTCCGCTTCTTGCAGTTTGTATTGTTTTTCCTGCAGTTCAGATAAGGATTTCAGGCCTTTATCATAAAGTTCTTTTGTTCGTTCATACTGGTTAGCTGAAATATCCAGGTTGTTTTTGAAAGCCGATAAATCAATGCTATCCATACTAATTTTGTTTCGAGCCTGTTTCACCTTCTGATATGTTTGCCGTCGCTTTAACTGGTAGGCTTCTTTAAGCGCATTGTATTGTTTTTTGAGTGCTTCAATCTTGATATCATAAGAAGCCAGACTCTTATTTTTAGCATCCAATTGTTCGCCGGTGCGTTCTATAAGGTTAGGGTCAAAATATTCGCTCTTCACATCTGTAATAAAAAGGATAGTGTCGCCTTTACTCACATAATCACCCTCGCGAACAAACCAGTTTTCTATCCGTCCTGAAATAACTGATTGAATAGCTTGTGGATGTTGTTCTGGCTGGCGGGTAGTCACATAGCCTTTCGCGCCAATATTTTGCGTCCATGGTAAAAACAATCCAATCAATAGTACGACAAAGCAACCGAGCATAACATAAAGAGGTGCTTGTGTTACCTGACTTTTCTTTACAAGGTCATAGGCCTTAAAGTCACTTAGATGGATAAACTTATTTATGCTGTTTTTAGAAATATTCAACATGGCTCAAATCATTATTGGTTTAAATCAATGGTACGATTGCATTTTTTCTGCCAATAATTAAAATCAGATACCACTATAACTGTAGCCTTAAATGCATCTGATGTGAGATAATCAATAATCCTGATTTTTTCTGATTCCTCAAGAAATTGAAGTGGTTCTTCCAGCAACAGTAATTTAGGTTGATGCACAAGAATTCGGGCAAGTTGAATCCTTTGTATTATACTTCTTGGCAACCTTCTTCCTCCACTGTCTATAGTAGTATCGATACCATAGGGTTGATAATTAAGAAACTCCTCAAGTTTTAGGAATTGAAGAATCTCATTGATCTCATTTTCTGAAAATTCCCTTCCCATCAGAATGTTGTCTTTTATACTTCCTTCAAATAGTTGATTGGTTGGTAAATTCACGCCAATCGAAGCAAAGTAATTATCCCGATCATAATGAGAAAGAGGAATGTTATTAATCAGTAATTCACCCTTTTTAATGGTATACAACCCTGAAAGCACTTTAGTCAGAACCGATTTACCGCTGCCTGTTTTCCCATTAAGCACGACTTTCTCATTCGGTTTTATCTCAAATGATAAATTATCGATGACAGTTTTATTCTCTTTGGGAAAAACAACTGATACGGAGCGCGCAGATACCGATAAACCATTGTCACTATTAACCGTAATCGTTCCGCTATTTTTGTCTAATTCCAGATCGGTTATATAACCAATCTTTTCAAGTCCGGTAAGTACATCATAAATGGTTTCAACAAGCCTTATTACTTTCTCAACAGAGCTGATAATTAGAATAATAACAATTTCAGCAGCCACAAACTGACCTATATTTATCTTTTCCTGGAAAACAAGTATACTTCCCAGAATTAGTAATCCGCCAGCAATAGTCAATTTAAATGCAATAAATAGCCAATACTGTCGTAAAAGTACTTTAAAGTGTTTTTGACGAGCTTCGAGGTAACTTTCAACACCTTCATCTGCAAGTTTTAAATGTAAGCGATCTTTATTGAAAATTTTAAAACTGGCATTTGTTCTCGCTATTTCTTCCAACCAGTGAGCTAACTTGTATTTGTACTTACTTTCCTCAAGACTGGTAGCTAACCCCTTAGCACCTGTTAACTTGTATATAATCCATAATATACTGGCCAGTATAAAGCCAAGAATTACAAAATAAGAACTATAGAACGTTAATAAAATAAGTCCGAAAAATATCTGAAACAATGCCAATGAAAAGTCGATTAGGATTTTTGGTAATCCTTTTTGCAAAGTTAGAGTATCAAAAAAACGATTGACCAGTTCAGGAGCATGAATGGTGTCCAGCCTGACAAAAGCAATTCGTGGCATACGGTAAGCAAACTCAAATGCCGAACGAGCAAACAAATCCTGCTGTACATTCTCAACCAAAAGCAGTTGTAAAACCTGAAGAATACCAGTTAAAAGGATACCTACCAGAACAAAGCCAACTAAAATAAGCCACGCAGAGGTTAACTCACCAGTTTGAAGGTAGTTAATAATGGCTTGTATACCAATTGGCAGGGTCAGGTTGATGATACCAATAAAAAAGGCATAAAGATATATCTGCTTTAATACAGACTTATACTTGATCAATAAGTTAAAGAGTCTCTTTGTGGGTTGAGTTATCATAGCACTTATCCAACTTTAATTTGGTAACATTCACACTTTAAAACATTATAAAGAGCGCTTTGTTTGGAGCTACCTAACTATAACAGCAAGTTCAATTCTACTAATTGAGCAAACAACTGTAGAAGTTGTCAGTGCAGAAGCACGTTAGCTCTTCTCACTCTGTTTAAGTTTAACCAATTTTAATTAAACAAACTTCTTTTATCTGGCGTTTCCTTTATAAAAAGCCTATGAAACTGTTGGAGAAAATACTAGTTCCTGTAAAAGTCAATAAGATGGCAAATAATCAATTGGATATGGCCGTTGAACTTTCTAAAAAGTTTGGTTCCAAACTGTTCCTACTCCATGTTCTTCCTTCAGAAGCCCGTTCTCAAAACGTCAGAATACTAATAGAAGAGTATGTCGATAAGGATTTTGAGAAAGTAATTAATTATGTTAGTGATAAAGGCGTTTCTGTTCAGAAAGTAATAAGATATGGAAACATGTTTGAACAGATTCTATCTACGGCTGAAGAACAAAACGTCAACCTAATTCTTATACCTAACGATTTTCACTTAACGGATAATAATCAGTCTGTTGATTATTTGGTTGAGAAACTCATTCGCAAATCAGAAAAACCGGTTTGGGTTGTTAAAGAAAATTCACAAGGAGTCCCCGCCAGAGTGCTATGCCCAATCGATTATTCTGATGCATCAAGACGGGCCTTGACCAATGCTATAAAAATAGCACGCATATTTAAAGCAAAATTGTTTGTTACCAATGTATTTGAGTCACTTGAAGATGTATATTCACTGCGTTATAAAGTTGATTACGAAGAAGAAAATGCTGCTCTTGAGCAAGAAAACAGAGACAATTTTGCTGCATTTATCAAAAATTTCAGTTTTGTAGATGTTGATTATGAGCAAGTCATATTAAAAGGTAAACCATATAAGAAAATCATCGAGTTTGCAAGTGATAAAAAGGCGGATGTTTTATTTATTGGAGCCACCGGTAAAACCTTTTTCCAACGCCTATTACTTGGTAGTGTCACCGAATTAGTCATTCGTGATTTACCTTGCTCAGTTGTTATTACCAAGTCTGAGAATATCCTCAATCTTAAAATAGAAAAGGACATATCTGATATTGAGCGCTTGATGGATAATGCAAAAAATCTTGAAGAAGCAGGCTTTTATGAAGATGGTATTGAACAATTAAAGCTTTGCTTAAAAATTAACGATTTGCACCTTCCTGCACTTTATGCCATTGTTAAACTCTACCAGAAGATTGGGAAAGAAGATCTTGCAAAAACATTTAATCATAAAGCAGAGGAAATACTTAAACGTTTATGGAATAAAAAAATAGAATTGGAAATTCGGAGAGGTTTGGATTAAGATCAGCCTTAATCTAATTATTAAATACAATAGTCAAATAAATAAGGAATTCCAACTAACAAGCAGAGCTATATTTGAGCGGCATTGCTTAGCGCAGGTTATAAGTTCTTTTTATTACTTTGTCAACTTATTTACCAGAAATTGGAAGTTTAACATTCAGCAGTCCCCTACTCGACGTAATTTGTAATTACTCCTTACCTATCTTGCGGTTTACAACTACCTTTTAAATTAACCGCAGTAAGTTCATTGATTCATTTTAACCTGCCAGATATAAGAATAAGCTTACAAACTTATCCGTGGAAAAAATATAAAGATTCGTGGAATATTTTAGTTGCTTAACAGGCATAAGGTTATTTTTGGGCTCATTTTAATAATAGAAGTAATCTTTTACCTAAATATCACACAAACGAATATGATTAACAAACTGTACTCTTTTGCCATCGTGCTGAACTTTATGTTCTTTGTAACGCATGTGGCTAGTGCTCAACACGAATTTATTACAACCTGGAAAACAAACAATCCCGGAACTTCTAGTTCAACAGAAATCACCATACCTACTATGGGTAGTGGTTATAATTATGATGTAGACTGGAATAACGATGGCATTTTTGATGAAATTGGATTAACTGGCAACGTTACTCATGATTTTGGTACGGAAGGAGAATACACCATCCGTATCCAGGGAGATTTCCCCCGGATTTTTTTTGATGGAGGTGGCGACAGGCTTAAAATACTATCTGTTGACCAATGGGGAAGCATTTCATGGTCCAGTTTTCACAGAGCTTTTAACGATTGTAGCAATCTGATTGTCAATGCTACAGATACACCAGATTTAAGTGGTGTAACATCGTTATCTTTTGCATTTGCAGGTTGTTCCTCAATGACAGGAGATCTTAGTCTGTGGGATGTGAGTAATGTAATAGACATGTCTTTTACATTTATAGGTGCTGGTTCATTTAATTGTAATTTAAGCAGCTGGGTCACAAGTTCGGTAACTACCATGCAATCTATGTTCAGGGGAGCAAGTTCGTTTGATCGGAATATTGGTATGTGGGATATCTCACAGGTTACCAATATGGACAAAATGTTTTACAGCCATAACGGCATGTCAACAAGTAATTACGACAAGACCTTAATCGGCTGGAAAAACCAGCTGGTTCAACCCAATGTGGTTTTTGATGGAGGTGATTCAGAATATTGTCATTCAGAATCTGCCAGAAACGCTTTAATGAAAGATATGGGATGGACCATAACAGATAATGGCTTTAACAGTGAAGGGCAGGAATTTATCACCACATGGACTGTTAATTCTTCGGGAACAAAGATTACTATTCCTACTTACGGCACTGGCTATAATTATGACGTAGATTGGGATAACGATGGTAAATATGATGAAACCAATATTACCGGAGATGCAATTCACAATTTTATGAATGAAGGTACTTATACAGTCAGGATCAAAGGTGAATTTCCGCGTATTTATTTCAACAATTCTGGCGAAAAAGATAAAATTACTGATGTTGTTCAATGGGGAACCATTGACTGGTACGATATGGAGAATGCCTTTTACGGATGTTCTAATCTGAATATTTCGGCTACTGATGCTCCTGATTTATCAAGGGTTACAGACATTGACAATATATTCAGGGGTTGCTTATTATCCACTTGTAATATAGGTAACTGGCACGTGAGCAGTATTACATCAATGAAAGCTGTCTTTATGGATTCATTCGAATTTGATGCAGATATATCTTCTTGGGATGTAGGTAATGTAACAGGTATGTGGGCTATGTTTTTGGGAACCAAATTCAACCATGATATTAGCAATTGGGATGTAGGTGAAGTAAGAGACTTTTCATTAATGTTTCAGGATGTACATGAGTTTAACCAGGATATAAGTAATTGGGACGTATCACGTGCTCAAAATATGTATCGTATGTTTTACGATGCCACATCATTTAATCAGGATATAGGCAGTTGGGATGTAAGTGAAGTTACCAATATGGGAGGCATGTTAAGAGGAGCTTCTTCTTTCGACCAGAATATAGGTAATTGGAATATAGGAAACGTGACAAACATGACCAGCATGTTTAGAAGTGCTAAATTATCAACCCAAAATTACGACAGTCTTTTAACAGGTTGGCATAACAAGTCACCTCAATTTAATGTAGTTTTTGATGGTGGCAATAGTACTTACTGCGAAAGTTCCCTTGATAGAGATGCTTTAGATGGTCCTTATGCATGGACCATAACTGATGGTGGAATGGATTGTAGCTACCAACACTTTGTTACTACTTGGAAAACAGATAACAGGGGCATATCAGGAGAGACGGAAATTACCATCCCTACTACCGGATCGGGTTACAATTATGATATAGACTGGAATAACGATGGTGTATTTGATGAATTTGGCATCACGGGATCTGTTACCCACGATTTTGGTGAAGCTGGAACTTATACCATCAGGATTAAAGGAGATTTCCCTCGTATTTACTTTGGAAATGGTGGAGATAAAGAAAAGATACTTGACATTGAACAATGGGGAACAATTGAATGGGCTAGTATGGAAGCTGCATTCGATGGTTGTTGGTATATGGTAATGACAGCAACGGATGTTCCTAATCTTTCTAATGTAACCAGTTTTAGGAATATTTTTAGAGAGTGCCGCGTTTTTAGTGGCGACCTGAGTAATTGGGATGTAAGTAATGTGACTAATATGTATGGAGCATTTCTGGATGCTTATGCTTTCAACGAGGATATATCATCGTGGGACGTAAGTAATGTGACTGATATGTGGAACATGTTTGGGAAATCAGATTTCAACCAAGATATCAGCAACTGGAATGTAGGACAAGTCAGAAACTTCTCAAAAATGTTTGAAAGGCTGGAGGATTTTAACTGTGATATAAGCGGTTGGAATACCAGCAGGGCAACCAATATGTCAGAAATGTTTAACCAGGCAACCTCATTTGATCAGAATCTAGGCAATTGGGATATCACCAACGTTACAAATATGACTGACATGTTTAACGGAGTCAAACTCTCAGATGCTAATTACGACGCATTATTAATTGGATGGTATAACCTTGGAACCATCAATTTTGATATTTCGTTTAATGCCGGCAGCTCACAATATTGTGAGGGGAGCACTGCACGTGAGGTTCTGATTAATACATATGGATGGACAATAACAGATGGCGGATGGGAAAGCAACCCTCCTGTACCTGATGCAGAAACTTTACCTGACTTTGTTGCTGAATGCGAAATAATCGCTGTAAAACCACCTTTTGCAACAGATGATTGTGCATCATCAGTAACTATTACCAATGATGGTACTTTCCCAATTACATCACCGGGTACAACTGTAATTACCTGGACCTATGACGATGGTCATGGAAACACTTCAACTCAAACGCAAAACTTAATTATTAATGACCAGATAGCCCCTGTTCCTGGCATAAGCAATCCTATTTCCATACGAACCTTATGTTCCTTAACACCCAATGCACCAACTGCAACGGATAATTGTGATGAAGGTAAAATATATGGAACAACGGATACCGAATTTCCTGTTACAGCAATAGGAACAACAGAGGTGGTATGGACTTTTACGGATTCAAATGGTAACACATCTCAATTTTTACAGAACATTATCATAGATGGCTTAGATCCTGATATTTACCTTAAAAATGATCAGCAAACATTAACAACAGATGAATCTAAAGTAACCTATCAATGGGTTGACTGCAACAATGCTAACCAGCCAATTGACGGTGAAACTAATTCATCATTTACACCAACTGTCAGCGGAAATTATGCAGTTGAAGTAACATGGTCAGAAGGATGTTCTTATATGTCAGATTGCATGTATGTTGATATACCTGAGGTACCAACAGGGCTAAGCAATGATATATTTGATAATGTATCCATATCTCCAAATCCAACAAATGGTTTGGTTAATATTACCCTTGAAGGCCTTAGAGATGTAACAATTAAGGTTAGAAATATTGGTGGTCAGATAGTTTACTTTGAGGATAACATTAATGCTTCTACTCATAGTTTCACTCTAAATACAACTCCTGGATTATACTTTATTGAAATAATGGCAGAAGGGAAAAAAGAACTATTTAAACTAATAAAAGAATAGTCATGGTACCATCATAAAATGGTAAATAACAAATTATTTGAAACATGATAGCCAGCTAAAAATATTAATCTATCCCAATTAATATTTTTAGTTGGCTATTTTCTTGTTATACGAAAACCGAACATCCAGAAACATACCCTAGTTCTACTTTCTACAATACCTATGTAAGTTTCATCGGGTACAATAATGTATTCTGTTCAAACTAAAAATCCCTTGGCAAAGCAGACATGCCAAGGGTGATATTATCAGCAGTAAGTTGGTTAATTTAATCGTCCTACTTATTAATGAAAACCTTTAGTTTAACATGGACTTGAAGGTGCAAAAATATGATGCTCATTAAGATGATAACATGATATTCATCACTCAGTGAAGTTTTGTTGAATAAAGCCTACAAAATAATTAACAAAAACAATCACTACTCCACCTCTAAAAAGGTTTTAATGGCACCCAGATAATATTCATTCCACCCTTCTACAATGTCATCGTAAGTTTCAGCAGGTATATTGGTATGCAGTAGGTCTATCTGTACCTTACCACCGCCCTGCTGAAAGAATTTTATGGTGACGATTGATTGCGCTTCTTGATCACCAAAGTACCACTCTTGCACAATCTTCTTTTCTTCTTCGACTTCTAAGACACGCCCTACAATATCCCCTTCCCACAAAGAAAATTCTGAATTGAGTTCTTTACTCATCACTGCCGGATAGCCACTCCACAATTCAATCGTAAAAGGATTAATAAAAGCAGCAAAAGCATCTTCCATTTCAGCCTTTACCTTTATGCGAGTTTTAAAGTCTTTACTCATTATAGTCTATTTTTATGCAAAGGAAAGGAAAAATGAGGAACTGAGGAATTGCTTATTTGTTTATTTGACGAATTGCATAATGGATCATTATCTTTCAGGCTAAGGCATTACAAAGGAATATGCACCTCCACTTCTTTACGTCTCATATTTTTTTCTTCAAAGCGTTTACGCGTCATATGATAAAGCAAGCCTTTGAATTTTCGGGCATTGTACGAACACATTTCCACACATCGGGCACAGGCAATACAGGCTTTTTTATTGGTTTTCTTTGGATTATATAGATCAATAGCTCCCACCGGACATAAACGAGCACAGGCTCCGCAATAATTACAATTCGAGTTGACTTTGGCAACTAAAGGAACTTCGCCTGCCGGTAAATTGGGGTGATAACCTTTCAGTTTGCATTTGCCATCGCTTGTTAGTCGGGCATGCTGAACACTCTGTTTGCCAAACTGACGAGCTTTATCCAAATCTTTTTTATCAGGTCGCCCCTTAGCTACTTCCTGAAATATGGAATGACGAGCAATAAAAGCACCTGAACTTATTGGTGTAAAATCACAATCACTGCAAATCTGAATCAATTCATCCAGCGTATACTGGTAATCATTGTTTCCATAAACACAGGTCACCACCACTCTGGCTCCATTCCCATTGATCTGTTTTAAATGCTGACGAGCCAATGCCGGTACCCTCCCGAAATAGACAGGCACACCAACCACCGCAATATCATTTACATCAATGTTAATATCTTTTTGGATTCCCTGAGTAATATCGTGAATGATGACGTTATCAGATATACCAAAAGCAATTGCTTCTACTACTTTTTTGGTTGATCGGGCCGGACTAAAAAAGATGGCATGTACCTTTTTTTTGCCAATTTTTGGTGAGTCTGTTTGTTGTAACATTGGTATTCCAATACTTTTATCTACATCGATAATTCGATGGCAAAAGTATAGGTTGATCATTTCCCATAAATTGATCAAAGTCACATTTGGAGATGTTACAAAACAGGTGATCCTTAATTATCCTTCTGAAAAAAAGAACTTGCTATCGCGTTAAGCAATGCAAGTTCCTTGTCCAAACCATTTCTGATACAGTCTAAATCCCGAGTGCTTTTATTAAATCAGCCACCCGGTGTAAGTGAATTTTTGATATATCTCCAACCTTTTTTCTCAACACTTCATGTTCTTTAAAATATTGATGTTCTTGGGTAATAGGAAAATCCTTGTTATAAAACTGCAACTCATTCTCCTGAACTTTTATAAGGTTTACCAGTTTTTGTAGTTGCTCACTATGCTCGTCCAATACCATCAATTCAACAGTATTGAGTTCGGCAATATACTTCTCATCTTTTACTTCTTCGTTTCTGTTTTTGAGAATCTCAATTTCCTTTACAAATAGACTCAGACGATTTTTCCACATCTTGTACTCAAAATCTAAGTCGATTAAATTAATTTTTCCCCCTTTCATAGTGTACGGCTTTTATTGTTAGCCTAAAAAAGTTAGGAAAAAAGAAAAACAAATGCAGCTTTTAAGGGCATTATTCTCTTTCGTTTAAAAAAAGAACGAGAGTATTTAAACAATATGAATTGAGTTACAAGTCACTATGCAATAACAACCCGTAATCTTTTCCAAAGTCAAAACCATTAAAAAAGGTAAAGAGAAAATGCAAAAGGATATTTCCGGTTATCTGATCAGATAAAGTGTATCTGGAAAATATCACTCAAACCAATTACTCATATTAAAAGCTGGTAGCTGTCCCGTTTTTTCATTAATAACTGGCACTTCCGCCCATAAGGCTTCCGGAAAGTATTGACCAAGGTATTGCTTTAAGACCTTTGCCGAATCGGCTGTTATTTCAGGTTCCGTCACCGGGTAATGATTATAAACCAAACCATATAATGACATATTCCTGTTTTTCAATACCTCAAGAGTTAAGAGTGTGTGGTTAATAGAACCTAACCGACCGGATGTTACAAGGATAACAGGGAAGTTATGCCTTTGAATAAAGTCAGCTACCAATAATTCTGAATTAACAGGTACCATCAAGCCACCTACCCCTTCCAAAAGTACTGTTTCGTATTTTTTTTGAATGGCTGAAATAGCTCCATCTAATTTGTCTTCTGCAATTTTGATTCCCTCCATTTCCGCCGCCAGATGTGGACTGGCCGGAAATTGAAACAGATAAGGACAGGTAAGACCTATTTTATCATCCTCCAGTAAATCCATTTCCATCAGACGACGATGTACCAAAATATCTTCTGAAACCTCTTCACAGCCTGTTTGCGACAACTTCATAGTTATCACATTTCTCCCATGATCTTTTAAGTATCTGGCCAACAATCCGGTTATAATTGTTTTACCTGCATCGGTATCAATAGCTGTTATAAAATAGGTCGACATGTTATTTTTTTTTAAAAATCATTAGATACGGATGGTAAGTCAGAGGATAACCTTCAAGTTGTGCCAATTCTTCATAGGCACTTATAAAAGCATGCATCTGCCCTTTACCCCACCGACAGTGGCTTACGCTATTTACACCGGTGTATCGCATATGCTTCAAAATGTCCATTGGCTGATTAAACCACATGGACTGCTGCCACTCTTCAAAAGCAAGCAACTCAAATTGCGGTGAGGCTGCCTCAACAATCTGTTCCTTTGTTTTGTAATCAATCCCATTGCCGGTAATTTGCCTGATTTCCCGATAATTATCCGGTCCAAATGTGGAAACAATGAGATAACTGTTTGGATTAAGCAAGTCATTAAGCTTTTTAAAGAAAGTGCTTAGATGGCTAATCCATTGGATGGTTGCCCCCGACCAAATACAATTCTGTCCGTCAGGTAAATCAACCTGCTCGGCATCACCACCAATAAATTGAGTTTGCACAACCTGGTTATTTAATATCGGGGAAATTGTGGTATACGTATTGTCCACCAAATCGTTAAAGTTGTATTTCCCCACTGTAAAATGCTTAACAATTTCTTGTGTCAGCAACCCTGTTCCACATCCAACCTCCAAAACTTCACTTAGCTTAGAAGGCACATAGCTGCGAGCCAGATTCACCAATCTGGTGGCCATTGCTTGTTGCACAACAGCATGACGGTCATAAGTTGAAATAGCCGCTTGAAACCGCTTTTCCAGTAATGCTTTATCTACTTTAAACCTCTTTTTTTCAACACATACATCTGCTAACATAGCATTACTTTAAATGGATAATTTCGTTCCAATCCTTGAATTCATAAAAGCAAAAATGACCTTGATTCAATTCAATAAGTTCAACCTGGCCTTGCCAATAATTAAGCTGATGAACTGCTGAAAAAATCAGATCGTCCTTTCCTACAATTGCCCTTTGATAAAAGTCATCCTTAAGCTTTTGCACCTTAAAATGCTCCAGCAGCAAAAACAACTCATTCTTGACTTCATCAAATGAACGCTGCGGGTAATTGCCTTCGAATTTGCTCCAATCCTCACGTTTAGAAAACATCCGCCTGTGAAATTTCTGAAGATTCTTATCTGACAAGCCCGATAAAGTACCCAACGCAATTGGCGCCGGTATACCAAAATCTTTATCTACCGGATAAATGGTTCCATTAACAGCGATGGTCTGTTGTAACTTATCTTTAAGAGGGTACAAAGCTTGTTGTGCAACCCACACTCCAAAAGACCAGGCTACAACGGAAATGTTTTGATAGTTACTAATGGCCTTCAACACGTCAGTTGGCAATGTCAAGTCGCGATAATCGTATAACATGATCACGTCACTATCCTGACATGTAATATTTTGAAAAGGTCGATCATCACAACTCCACCCATTAAAAAATAGAATTAACTTATCATTTTCATTGTCGTGTAAGAAGATATGTTTCATTGTAATTATCGTGTACGGTTTGGTATTAATGGCATTAATTGCCCTAAATCTTCCTGAATCATATTAGCCATTAAAGATATTCGAAGACGTGCTGTACCAACAGGTACTGTTGGCGGACGAATCGGAAATACCAGAAATCCTTCCTTCTGCAAATGCTCAGCCAATTGAACTGCCATTTTATTATCACCAATCATCACTGGCATAATGTGACTATCGTGAACCGTATAACCCTTCAACTTCAATTCTTCAACAACATATGCTGATAGTGCTTTTAGCTGCTTCCGTTCCATTTTGAAATCAGACATCCGCTCAATTATAAATCGGTTCCAGGCCATATTAACCGGGGGTAAAGCAGTCGTGTAAATTAAAGTACGTGCCTTATTCACCAATAACTGCTTCAGGTTATTTGTTAGTATCGCGAAAGCTCCAACAGAAGCATAAGCTTTACCCAAAGTGCCTACAAGTATATCAATCTGTTTGGTTACCAGCTGCTCTTCACACAGACCAAGACCTTTATTGCCCAAAACACCCACTGCATGAGCTTCATCTACATAAAGAATGCAATCAAATCGTTCTTTAATATCCACCAGTTGTTGAAGATTATTAACATCGCCATCCATGCTAAATACCGACTCAGTTACAATGAACACCCGATTAAACAAATGACGCTTCTTTTTCAATATAGTTATCAACTGATCGTGGTCCATATGACGATAGCGTATATGTTCTGGCTGACTTAAACGGATGCCATCGATCATACTCGCATGACACAGTTTATCCGATAATATTAGGTCTTTCTTATCTGTTAAGGCAGGCAATATTCCCATGTTGGCATGGTAACCACTATTGAAGAACAAGGCTGCTTCAGCCTCATATATTTGAGCTAACAAACTCTCAACCTCATCGTACAAATGGGTATTACCAGTTAACAAACGTGATGATGACGCTCCAAAGGTGAATACGGATGTTTCTTCGATTTCTTTCAAAAATTGATCTTTCAGTACTTGATTATTGGCCAGTCCCAGGTAATCGTTAGAAGTGAGATTCAGCATCTTTCGTCCCTTATAAGAACAATATGCACCTGATTCTTGCTCGACTGTTCTCAGTTCACGCATCAATCCCTGCTCTTTTATTCGGGTTAATTGTTTATCAAATGTCATCTCTCTCCTTCCCTTTTAACAACCTTGTAAACAGCCTCGCATAATTTGGTTAACTCCTCATCTGTAATAATAAATGGTGGCATGAAATAAACATTTTTGCCAAATGGACGTACCCAAACTCCAAGTTCCACAAAATGCTTTTGAACGGCTGTCATATCAACCGCTTGCTTTAACTCAACTACTCCAATCGCACCTAAGCAACGAACATCGCTAACATTATGCAATTCTTTACAAGCTTCCAGTCCCATTTTCAGCTTGGCCTCAATGTGCATTACTTTATTCTGCCAGCCAGAATTTAGAAGCAATTCAATACTTGCAATAGCCACAGCACAAGCCAGTGGATTAGCCATAAATGTTGGTCCATGCATAAACACACCTGGCTCTCCCCGACTGATTGTTTCGGCCACTTTTGTTGTTGTTAACGTAGCGGCAAAACTCATATAACCGCCGGTAATAGCCTTACCTAAACACATGATATCCGGTTCGATGCCTGCATGCTCACAGGCAAACAACTTACCTGTTCGACCAAAGCCTGTCGCTATTTCATCAGCAATCAATAAAACCTTGTATTGATCACAAAGCTGCCTTACCCCTTTTAAATAATCTGAAGAATAAAACCACATACCTCCAGCCCCCTGAACAATCGGCTCAAGTATAATCGCGGCTAGTTCCTGATGATGCTTTTCAAGAATGGCTTCCATCGCAGCCAAATCATTTTGCACTTTATCCTCTCCAAATCGACAATTGGGCTGAGGAGCAAAAAACTGTATTGGTAAAGCTTTATTAAAGATATGATGCATGCCTGTTTCTGGATCACAAATGGACATAGCATTCCAGGTATCTCCATGATATCCTGAACGAATCGTAGCAAACTTTGATTTCTCGCTCTTTTGTTGTGCTATCCAATATTGCAAAGCCATCTTCATGGCTACTTCAACCGCTACTGATCCTGAATCGCAATAAAATACTTTTTGCAATAATGGTGGCGTAAGTGCAAGTAACTTCTCTGTTAGCTTAACAGCCGGTTCATGCGTCAGGCCACCAAACATGACGTGCGACATTTGTTTTAACTGCTTCTCAACAGCCTCATTCAATACCGGATGATTATAGCCATGAACAGCTGCCCACCATGATGACATACCATCAGTCAATACACGACCATCCTTCAAACGAATGGAGCATCGCTCCGCCGACTCTACCGGATAAACAGGTAATGGTTCTGTCATTGAGGAGTAAGGATGCCAGATATGATTGCAGTCAATATCAATTAGCTGGTTTAAGTCCATTGTAATAATCAATTAAGCTTTACACGATGCCTTCTCTGACAACAACTCATGATCAAGAGTAAACCCTGCATTGTTAAATGCAGCTTTATCCTGATTGATATTCGTACCAATCGTGGTTAAATAATCGCCCACCAGGGCAGCACTCACACCTGCTTTTAATGCTTTATCCTGAATATGACTGATCAGATTACGCCCACCCGCTAATCGGATGTTTGCCTTTGGGTTAATAAGGCGGAAGAGTGCAAAAGTGGTCAGAATTTCTTCATCAGATAAAGACTTTGCTTTTGAAAGCTGTGTACCTTCAACAGGCATTAAAACATTTAAAGGAATCGATTCGATCTCCAACTCACTTAATGTAAAAGCCATCTCAATGCGTTGTTCCATGGTTTCACCCATACCAATGATACCACCTGAACAGATGCCCATACCTGCCTCACGTGCCATTCTGATGGTTCTGAATTTATCTTCCATTGTATGTGAAGTACACACTTCCTTAAAGTATGACGGTGCAGTTTCGATATTACAATGATAATGACCAACACCTGCATCCCTTAGTTTATCAAGCTGAGAACGATTCAATAAGCCCATGGATGCACAAAGGTGAATTGGTGTCTTCTTCTGAATATTCTTGTACACTCCACATAATTTATCCAGATTGCCATTGGAGATGGATCGTCCGCTGGTTACCAGAGAGAAACGATAAACTCCTTTATTAGCATTTTCTTCGGCTAACTGCTCAGCTTCCTTCAGATCAACCAATTCATACTCTTCCACATTCGTATTATGAAACATGGACTGTGAACACCACTTACAGTTTTGCGTGCACTTGCCCGATTTAGCATTCATTATGGAACACATCTCCATAAAATCACCCTTAAAATAACGACGAAGCTCATCAGCAGCTTCATAAAGCTCATCTTTATTCTCAATGTTGATCAATGCCAAAGCTTCCTCCTGTGTGATGGAACCTCCACTTAAAATCCGTTCTTTAATTTCCTGAATCATACCTTTACAAATAAAAATCGCCAACAAGGAATAACCCTGCTGGCGATTGCATATATCATACTACATTTTTTTTAGCACATGCTGTTTCATCAGTATTAATTACCAATGCTAACAACAGCTCCTCATTTACCTCATCCAAGCTGCTTTCGTCTTCCGACTCTAACATTAAAGTTTGCTTCAACAACAAATCGATATTCAGTACAATCTGACCAATCCATTGCACCAAGGCTACAGATAAGCGCCCTATGTGCACCACATGCCCGAGTGATCCAAAGATGGCAAAACCTTTTCTGCTCCATTTTTTGAAAACAGTTACCGAATTTTGCTTGCTATTTTGAGATAAAAAATTCACAGCCACAAAGCTAACAGATAATTTTTAAATTTAATCACCTTCATCTTTGCTTTGCAACATATCGAATGATTCAATACTAATGGAGGAAATTTTATTATATCCAGCCAAGTTATAAAACAGACCAATTGGTCACCCTTCATATTACTAACTATAGAAGGATTCAACTATACCATATTACATAATCAATTGCCAGAAATATCCCTCTACACATTTAGAACGAAAACAAATAACGTCAGAGGCCCTACTATACCCGCTAATCTAGATTGGAAATATATAAATTAGCCTCCCTGGTAACTCAATCACAAAATAATTATAAACAATGAGTGGATTTTTTGGCAGCATCTCTAAAAATGACTGCGTAACTGATGTTTTTTATGGGACTGATTATCATTCTCACTTAGGAACCAAACGTGCCGGTTTGGCATTCTTCAATCCTGAAAAAGGATTTCAACGCGCCATCCATAGTCTGGAAGATGGTTATTTCAGAAACAAATTCGAGACGGATATCGAAGAATTTAACGGAAACAGTGGTATCGGAGTTATCTCTGACACTGAAGCACAGCCCATTATTGTAACATCTAACCTGGGACGTTTTGCAGTTGCAACTGTTTCTAAGATCGTTAACATTGACGAATTGGAAGAGCGCTTTATTAAGCAACACCGTACCTTTTCGGAAACCAGTCAGAACAACATCAATCCAACTGAATTGGTGGCCATGCTGATTGCTGAAGGTAAAACCTTTAAGGAAGGCATTGAGAACGTTTTCAATAGTATTAAAGGTTCTTGTTCGATGCTGATTTTAACCGAAGACGGATTACTGGCTGCCCGCGATAAGCTGGGACGTACGCCAATTATCCTGGGTAAAAAAGAAGGAGCTTACTCTGCTTCATTTGAAACATGCGCTTTCTCCAATCTTGACTATGAAATTGAAAAATACCTGGGGCCGGGCGAAATTGTAAAAATAACAAGTGATGGTTATGAGCAACTTCGTCAGCCAAACGAAAAGATGCAAGTCTGTTCATTCTTGTGGGTGTATTACGGCTACCCTCCATCATTCTACGAAGGCATCAATGTAGATGAAAGCCGCTACCGTTGTGGCGCAGCTTTGGCAAAAAGAAATGGTACCAATGCTGATTTCTGTGCAGGCATTCCTGATTCAGGTGTTGGTCATGCGATGGGCTATAGTCATGCCACCGGTGTACCTTTAAAGCGTCCTTATTCGAAATATACACCAACATGGCCAAGAAGTTTTATGCCTCAAAGCCAGAAGACCCGTGACTTGGTAGCTAAAATGAAACTGCTTCCAAACAAGGCATTGATAGAAGGTGGTCGTGGCATCTTCCTGGATGATTCCATTGTACGTGGAACGCAATTGAAAGATAATGTAAAAGACTTACATAAAGCTGGTATTAAAGAGGTACACGTACGTATTGCCTGCCCTCCACTGACGTATCCATGTGAGTTCTTAAATTTTAGCCGTTCGCGTTCCAATATGGATTTGGCAACCATTAAAGCTGCCTGCAAATTGGAAGGTCGTGAAGATGTTGACATGAAGGAATATTCTGACTGCAATTCTGAAAAGTATAAAGCTATGGTGGAAGAAATCCGCAAGACGCTGGATTTAACGTCATTGAAATTCCAAAGGTTGGATGACCTGGTTGAAGCAATTGGCTTGCCTAAAGAAAAGTTGTGTACACACTGCTGGGATGGATCAAGCCATTTTTAAAATGAATTTATAGAAGAATATATCATAAAAAACCGGCTAATGCCGGTTTTCTATTTCTGGCTAAATTCAATTTATTTTCTAATCCTCAAGCACCTTATAACGATACAAAACGAAAGTATTATCATCAGGTAGCGCTACCTCGATGGTTTCATCATCACTGACACTCTTTATTTGTGTTTCCGGACCATCACCAAATACTTTTGTTAGCTGAATAGTTTGGCCGGATGACAACCAGGTTTTTAGCCTTCCCTTTTCTTCTGTCTTTTCACGATATACCATCAGATACCCCTTGGTATTATCAATAATACTCTGAAAACCTGTCCAACTGTATCCATCGGGCATATCACCAATAGGGAATATGTCACCACTATGCAGGTCATTACGAATTGAATTGTATTGCTTTATCAGTGGCGCTACTTTATATGCATCTTTCGGTAAGCCACTTGCTTCAAACCAGGCTAAAGGCTGTGCCATACATGTAGTTGCAAACAAATAACTAAATGGTATCTGATTGGGAGCTAACTCGTCATCACCATACTTGTGTATGTTTCGCCACTTGTTTAAAAACTCGATCTGCAGACATTGAGCGGGTACATATTTACTTAACATCCAAAGATTACGTAATGTACGAAACGGATAATAGGAACGTGAATCTGTGTACCTGTTTTCGAGAAAGATATTGTTATTGGCATGTAAAAAATGGTAGCCGAAGCGCTTTCCAGCAGTTACATCCAGATTAAAAAATACTTCACCATTGGTTTCGGCAATCACTTTATTATAAAACTTAAGAAACTGCTCCTCCCCCAACTTGTTATTAATTTGCATCCCGTCAATTTTAAAAATACGAATGCCATAACGACGGTATAATCCAATCAGAATATCTGCATCATTCTCCCAGGCTTCATAATCGTTGTGGGAACTGGGGTTAAACCAGAGACCCAGCTGAATATCTAGTTTCTTTGCCTTTTTCACCAATGGCTCAAGTCCGTTGGGGAATCGTTCCTGATGAGGTAACCAATCTTCCACAGCCCACTTTTCCCAGGCCTTGTTTTTACCCTTAAACGCCGAATTATGTGATAATCCAGCCTGCCATCCATCATCTAATTGGAAATGGGTTATCCCTAAATCTCTACATTTATCCAGCTCGTTCATGATAAATCGCTCACTCATCCGGCCGTCTTTGGAACGATCGCCCCAGGTATTCATCATCACCATATCGTCTCTTCCGGTTACATATGTATGCTCTGCCATTTGGATTTGACGGAGTGCTTTAAGAATATCAATCTCTTTATCGGATGCAGCAATACCAATCGCTAATGAATAACCTTTTGTCCATTGATCTGCATTAAGATCCTTTATTTCACACCCCACACCAATCACATCAATACGACTGCCAAAGGCTTCAAAATCCACTCCCTGATGTCCGGCATAAGCCTCTTTTAGTGGGGCCTTTTTATAAAGAAATAATCCAAGCTTTGATTGTGGCTTTTTTATTGTCAGAATGTTACCTGTCATTGGAATTCGGGAATAACTCAAAACCTCATTCTCAGTCACCAGGTTATTATAGTAATCCGTTTGTCCCGTAAAACTAACAGCTTTATATACCAAATTCTTACCGCCAAAATCCAACTTATTCATGTAAGAATAAGCCTTCTTACCAGATTTTTTAACTTCAGAAAGTGCTTTAAGATAATAATCTGTCATAATTGCGGTTGCTCCTGGGTATATGCGCAAAACTCTTTTCAGACTAACGTTATCATAACTCGTAACAACCTCCACTTCCAGATGGTCTTTATATAAGGGACCGCTTTTCTCTGAAATTTGAATCTGACCTCCCTTAGCCACACCTTTAATACCAGGCATGCCAAAACCCGAATTATCGGGCTTTTGAAATTGCAACGACTTACCGCTTCGAAGGTCTTTGACAGAGAAATTGATCAAGTCGCCATTGTTCCATAGATATAAAGCTTCAATGGTGCCATTTGAAACAAACAGCGTATCATTATCAAGTGTTGCTTTACAATTGTGTAAGGAGGTTTGCGATATAATGTGAGAGCTACCAAACAGTGTTATCAACATTAAAACGAATAAGTAACGATGCATAATAGATGTGATTGATTTAGAAATTGACTAATTGGACAAATGTAATATATCTCTGTTGAAATCAATAAAATCGGAATAATCACCCACGGCAATCCCTTTAAAAGAGTTTTGCATGCAACTGTAGAGTTCCGATTTCGCCTCGCTATCGCACGAATCCTTTCGCGTGATTATATTCAACCACATGTGAGAACTCCTGCAACAACACAAGGAAAAAATGAAGAACCCATCAGAAGTGAAAGATATATTGAATGGGAAGTAACCTACTTAACAGCAATACAAACCACCTGAAATTCAGAGCAAAAAAAGCTGCCGTTTTGGGCAGCTACTTCAGTTACTCAGAAGCCATATTACGATAAGGCTTCCTCTTGTTCAGTGATGTTACCGGGCATATCCGACGCTTTTATCACAATCCTGTCCCCACTTAAATCCTCGTTCACTGCTGTAGCTGTATATACCCAATCAATTCCATTGTTATCCAATACGGCCTGGCCACTTGCAACCTCCGATCCATCCGCACTATAAATCTCAACACGAACGGTTTCTACCATAAAATCATCAATAGCACGAACCTTAATAGTACTACCAACTGTACCATCATAATTCTCCATGTTCACTTCATTTTTTTGCCATTAATACTTTTCCCATTTTGAAATAAAGTCATAGATTCGATGCTTCCATTACCATCAATGTTAAATTCAATTTGAGCATCCTTGACTTTTATGAAAAATTTGTTTTTTTCATAAGGAAATACCTGAACTTTTGACTGTCCACTTATTTGAATAAATAAATTTTGTTTTTCGAGAAAAACATCCATATACATTTCGGGAGAAAGCTTGTATTTGCCTTCATAGCTCTTTAAAACATCAACATTTAGAGTGGTAGATTTAAATTCTTTCTTCGCAAAACTAGGTAAATCATCAACTTGCTTTTCACCTCTTAAAAGCAGAATTGCACGGACAGATAATGCTGAAAGAATATTGCCAATATCGCCACAGTTTGCCATTACATAAAAACCTTTTTTAATGTTAATATCAAGTATGTAATAGGCACTAAAACCGGGAACACTGCCTCCGTGCAATATTAATTTTTTACCATTATTAACTGACACTCCAACTCCTAATCCGTAATTATTGGGAGTAAACTGATTTGTTTGCATTTCTTTAATTGAACTTGAGTCCAAAACTGAAGTATTTTTGTAATACCCGCTATTTAATTGTGGAATTAATAACCTACCCATGTCAGATGGTGTAAAGTAGGCATCCCCAGCTGGAAAAACATTATATCTACAAAAGTTGGTTGGTACAGGTTTATTATTCTCGGTATAATATGGAAGTGCCATTCTTTCCATCATCATTGGAGTTGGTTCAAATGGGTCAACATTATTAATAGATAGGGGTACCAAAAAGTTTTCTTTAAAATAATCGTTAAATGACTTCCCTGATATGTTTTGAATTATATAGCCGGATATGCCGTAACAATGGTTACAATATTTAAATTCAATTCCAGGTTTTTGGTAGGGGGTAATTCCTCTTATTAATGAATCAAGTGGTTCAGGCAACCTTCTTGCCCAAATAGGTATTTTAGTCGTTTCTCCTTTTAATCCTGAACGATGACTTAATAAGTGCCTTAACGTTACAGGGCTATCCTTGTCGAAATCGCGATATGTCGTTTGTTTCAAATACTTTGTAATGGGAAAATCAATATTTAGTTGGTTTGAAGCATGCAATTGCATTAAGCCCATTGCTGTAATAACTTTAAAAGTTGACCCTGTATTGTAAATTGTATTTGTAGTGGCAGGGATTTTTAAAGCTACATTGGAAAATCCATATGCTTTGTTTAATATCACAGAGTCTACACTTATTATTGCATATGAAATTGAGGGAACGCCAGTTTCATGTCTTATTTTTTCAATCTGCTTTTCCAGGTCATTTTCTATTTCCGAAATGGAGATTGACTGTGCATTTAGAAAGCCTGATTTAAGAACTAGAATTGTCAGAACTAAGTAAGTTAATGTTTTCACTATATGTAAAAATTAATGAGTAATTAATTGTTGCTGTTGTAATAATGGTGAATGCATATGGAGTGGCTGGCAAGGTAGTACCAACCATTATTTTCAAAAATTTACAGATGGTTAAATCTGGTTAATTTAACCATCCAGACTATGATTCTTAAATCATTCTAAATAGAAAATGAAAAAAATCAATTGTACTATGGGCAATTATAGGAAAGACTAAACTTCCGCTTCTTTCTCTCATAAGAGCAAAAATAAATCCATAGATACCAGTCAGTATAATATTCGGTGCATTGTCGAATTGAATTTCATAATTTTCAGTTAAATGAAAACCATGGAGCAATCCAAAAGCAATTGATGTTAGAATTGCTCCCCACCCAAAGTTAGTTCGAAGAACCCTAAACTTTTTATCAAACAATTTATTCAAGAATCCAAGTAAAAATCCACGATAAATTAACTCCTCATTTAAACCAGGCATAATAGCCAGGTATAACAGTGTTTTTGTATCGAATACTCCTTTATTGCCTAATAATCCGGGAATCAATGCTGTTAAGAAAATGCAAACCGTTACAATCAAAGAAAATTTAATAGAATTCTTGTTTTGATGTAGTCTTAATCCGATTTCATCTGGGGTAATAATTTTCTTTAACGGAATCAACAGTAGTAAAGCAAAAACAATGCTGTAAATTTTGGGGCTCCAATTACAATATATAGCATTATTCCAAGTATGTGATTTTATCAATTGCGTGTTGGGGTAAACGATTGTGATTGAATTTAGTAAGTTGTCGACAAATCCAACTATAAAAAAGAAAAGTAACAGAATCCAATACTTGCTTGATTTTTTATAGTCGATTAGGAAAGAGCATAAAACAAAAAAGCCAAAGATTATAGTGTATGATAAAATATCCTGTATCATATTATTTTAAGATTGAAAGGCATTAATCACTTGCTATTCCAGCTAATTTATCGTTTAATGGATTTAAAGAAACTGGTTTTATACTTGTCACTAATGGGTATAATTGTTTCCCCAATTTTAATTCGGTTACGCTCTATACTATCAATTTTATTTATCGATACTATGAATGAATTGTGAACTCGTACAAACTTACCTTCAGGCAGATGCCTGAGCATCCCCTTAAAACTTTGAAGCGTCATTCTATTTTTTGATGTAGAATGAATTTTCAAATAATCCTTCATCCCTTCGATAAATAAAATATCATCCAACACAACTTTTTCTATTCGGTTTTCAGATTTAATAAACATATATTCATTACTCTGAGAAGCAATTAATTCATAGTTTTTTGCCTTTTCTTTAAGTTCTTTTAAGTTTATTATTTTATCAACCGACTGAAGGAACCTTTCGAGGGTATACGGTTTTAATAAATAATCCACAACTGAGAACTCATAACCGGTTAAGGCATATTTCTCGTAGGCTGATGTAATAATTACAGCAGGTTTTACATGCAGTGCCTTAAGAAACTGAATACCGTTAAGATCTTTCATCTCAATGTCAAGAAATATTAAATCAACCTGATTTCCCTGCAAATAATTAATGGCAGTAATTCCATCATAAAAGACGGACATTAGCTCAATTACAGTAATCTTTTCAATAAAACCAGCTAATTTTTCAGCTGCCAGTTTTTCATCTTCTATGATAATACATTTAATCTTCATCTATTTTCAATCTTAACAATACGGTATACATTCCTTTTTGATTTTCAATATTTAACTCGTAACTGGCAGGATACATTAAATCAAGGCGTTTTATAATATTTGAGATGCCAAATCCTGATTTTGTCTCGTTTACCTTATTCTGGTTGAAATAATTCTGACATTCAAACAGTAAATCTTTGTTATTGGTCGATAACGAAATGTTTATTGGATGATTTTTGCCAATTAAGCCATGTTTAAACGTATTTTCGATAAATGGTAAGAATATCATCGGTGCTATTCGAATTTTCTCTGCATTAATATTCTTTTTCAAATAAAAGTTGACATTATTTTCGAAGCGCAAAGATTGAAGTTCAATATAATTTTCAATGTAGCCAATTTCATCAGACAGACTGACTTTATCTCTTTCTGAATTTGTGTATATGTATCGCAAAAGGTTAGATAACATATTGATCGATTCAGAAGCTTTTGCTGGTTTTGTTGTTATTAATGAATCAATGTTGTTTAATACATTGAATAAAAAATGTGGATTACTCTGATTAACTAACACTTTCAATTTTGCTTGAATCCTTTCATTTTCAAGTTCATTTTTCTTTCTCTCGGTATTAATCCAATCAATAATAATTCTCAAAAGCACTCCGGAAGCGCAAATAAATGAACTTAAAAAAACTACCTGAATATATCCTGAAATTGTATAGTTCATCCAACCATTTCCAGATATAGCTGAAAGCACCTTGTCAATATTAGCAATAAGTGGAAAAAGCAAACTTGTTCCAAAAAATGAGGCAAGAAAAGCGATATATTTTCGATGTAAATAAAATTTAGGAGCTAACAGTAAGTAGCCAAGATAAAACAATGCCAATGACCATGAAAGCATCCCCATTATTGAAATAACAACGGTATGTACATTTTCATTTACCCATAAGTTTCCTGCAAGAGATACCAGAAAAATTATAAGTAAGTTACAAAACAAAATAAATCCGTGTAATGTATAATAAATAGCCTTTTTCATAATTCTTAGCAAAGCTTTATAATTTTATTTTACTATAAAAAACTAATATACAGCTACTGAATTATATTCGACATATTTTATAGAACAATCGACAATTGAGTCAATCGTTGTACCTGAAGGAGTAACATGTGTGTTTCAACCTTTGAGACAATAGTCAATATGCGTAAAAAAATAATATCATAAAGCACATACAAGCTTTTGGCATCAAAGCAGGTCTAAACCGACTTGCTGAAATCCTTGCTGAGCATAGGATGTTTTAGCATTTAAAATACGAAATAAAAAACCTCTCCACTACTCTACAAAAAACAACGCTAACAATCATCCTAAAAACCACCACTTTGCCCATATCCTTCCTTCGCTCTCCCTTCGCATTACCCTAAGCTCACTTTCTGGTACTAATTTACCCTTCCAACGCAATCCTTTTCAGAAGTTGATTTGCATTACTCATTTGACAATGGTGGTAAAGAAACCGGGACTATATATATTGGTGATATCAAACCTCAGGAGAACTATAGCGCCTCAACAAGCATCGGATGCACCAACAAACAATTGCTCAAATGTAGTTGTGAAGCCTTTTGGTTCGATTAAGAATATAAAAAAAGCGCACCTGAAAAGATGCGCTTTGACTTTATGAACAAGTTGATTTATTCAACCAACGAAACTTCTTTAATGATCTCACCGCCACGAACAATGGCCTTTTCATTCATTGGAATTAAATGATGGTGGCGTTCAGGCAGTGATTTCTTCAATCCTGCAACAACATTCTCCATCTTCACCAATGGCTTCACCTGAAGATATCCACCCAAAACAATCATGTTAAAGGTCTTTACTGCATGCATGCGAGCAGCCTCATCAGTAGCATCTACACGATAAATATTAATATCTGTTCGCTCTGGATGCTTGGTAATTCCGTTACCATCATATATTAGAGTACCACCCGGCTTCACATCCTTCTCAAACTTATCCATCGACTGTTGGTTAAGAATGATAGCAGTATCATATTCGTGTAGGATTGGCGAACTAATACGGTCTTCACTAAGAATAACGGTTACATTAGCTGTACCACCTCGCATTTCTGGTCCGTAAGCTGGCATCCATGATACTTCCATATCTTGCATTACGCCTGAGTAAGCTAAAATCTTACCCATAGAAAGTACACCCTGTCCACCAAATCCGGCTATAATAATTTCTTCTTTCATTTTGTCAATTTTAAAAGATTAAACCGAACTACTCGTTCTTGATATCGCCAAGCGGGTAGTAAGGGAACATGTTTTCTTCCATCCATTCGTTGGCTTTAACAGGCGTCATTTTCCAACCGGAATTACAGTTAGAAACGATCTCTACCAATGAAGTACCCTTATTGGCCTTTTGGTTTTCAAACGCCTTACGCAAAGCTTTTTTGGTTTTACGTACATTAGCAGCTGTGTGAACAGCCTGACGTGTCACATAGCATGTACCTGGTAGTTGCGCCAAAATCTCAGAAATTTTAATTGGCTCACCGTCATGGCTTACATCGCGTCCGGCAGGACATGTTGATGCCGTCATACCTGGCAACGTTGTTGGGGCCATTTGACCACCTGTCATACCATAAATACCGTTATTAATAAATATCATCACGATATTCTCGCCACGGTTACAGGCATGAATGGTTTCGGCTGTACCAATGGCTGCTAAGTCACCATCACCCTGATATGAGAAAACATTCTTCTCTGGCATTAAACGCTTAACCGCTGTAGCCAATGCTGGTGCACGACCATGAGCAGCCTGCTGCCAGTCAATCTCTAAAAAATTGTATGCTAAAACAGAACAACCAACAGGCGCAATACCAATGGTTGTTTCCTGAATACCCATTTCTTCAATTACCTCAGCGATCAGCTTATGAACAGTACCATGTCCACAACCCGGACAGTAGCTTAATTCATTATCAGAAAGAACTTCTGTTCTTTTATAGATAAGGTTCTCAGGCTTTATAATTGTATTAATATCTGACATTGCTTAACCTCCTATTAATTTTTGCTCCAATGCTTCAACCACTTCACCTGGTGAGTGCACCGAACCACCAAAACGACCAAAATGCTCAACCGGAATTTTTCCATTAACAGCCAACCTTACATCTTCAACCATTTGTCCGGCACTCATCTCAACAGATAACATTCCTTTTACCTGCTCGGCATATTTCTGAATCGGCTTAACAGGGAAAGGATATAATGTAATTGGACGAAGCATTCCTACTTTGATTCCTTTTTCCCTTGCAATTTCAACAGACTTTTGACAGATACGGGCACTTGAACCGTAAGCAACAATCAAGTACTCAGCATCCTCGCACATGGTTTCTTCAAACAATACTTCATTCTCCTCAACCTGCTTGTATTTATTCTGCAGCTTGTGATTGAAAGCCTCCTGAACCGAAGCTTCTAGCTGAACTGAAGTAATGATGTTTTTATCTCTGCCATTCTTTTTTCCGGTTGTAGCCCATGGGTAATTCTCTTCAATATAATCCATTGTCCAACGCGGCTTGAACTCTTTCAACTCCACCTTTTCCATCATCTGACCGATAACACCATCAGATAAAATCATCACCGGATTACGATACTTAAACGCTAATTCAAAAGCATCCTCCACAAAATCAGCCATTTCCTGCACAGATGCCGGAGCCAAAGTAATTAATTTATAATCTCCATGACCACCACCTTTTACCGTCTGGAAATAATCAGACTGAGCTGGTTGAATGGTTCCTAATCCTGGTCCTCCTCTAACAACGTTCACTACAACACAAGGCAGCTCTGCTCCGGCAAGGTATGTTATACCTTCCTGCATTAAACTCATACCCGGACTTGAAGAAGAAGTCATAACACGTTTACCACATCCGGCACCACCATATACCATATTAATAGATGCGATTTCACTTTCTGCCTGCAACACAACCATCCCGGTTGTTTTCCATGGCTGTTCGGCCATGAGGGTTTCCATTATCTCCGATTGTGGAGTAATTGGGTAACCAAAGTAACCATCCACACCTGCGCGGATAGCAGCTTCGGCAATTGCCTCATTACCTTTCATTAATTTTAGTTCTCTCATGTGTGACTAAATTTCCTTTATGAGTTTTACATTAAGCAGTAGCTCCTGCCTTAGCGCGATAAACAGTAATACATGTATCGGGACAAATAATCCCGCAATTAGAACAACCGATACAAGCGTCGGGATTTGCCATATAGGCATAATGATACCCTTTGCCGTTAACATCGGCAGCTAATTCAATTACCTTTGTGGGGCAAACCGTAGTACAAACGCCGCAGCCTTTGCACCTAACTGTATCCACCACAATTGCACCTTTTGCTTTTGCCATATTA
>NZ_CEXQWX010000005.1:0-73761 GCF_982718395.1 Carboxylicivirga sp. | reverse complement strand
TAATAGATATTACAAATTTAAACTTAAGTGCCCAAAATCAACATGATGACTATCAGTATTTACTTGTTTATAAAGGATATAAACAAGCTTACGATTTATCACCAACATACTGAAACTATGAGTTATCGGCATGGAATGCTTCCAGCCTTTCCCTTAAGTCTTCAAAACGTTCCTTTCCTGTCTGAGAAACACAGGCCCGTAAACTCTCCTGTTTACTTCCTGTCTTACCCAGTGTAATAGCACTTATACCATAATATAATAACTTTTCAAGCAATTGACCTCCTGTAAAGTTTTTATATGACACTGTAAAATAAAAACCGTCAGCCAAAGGCTCATCTATATCTTTATCGTAAGTTAAGTTGAAGCCATTTGCCAGAAACAAATCCTTCATTACCTTACCTCTTTCTCTATAATCTTTAACTTCTTCAAGGAAATTAAATTCACCTTCATTGGCTGCTTTCAGCATGGCTGCTAATGCGTACTGAGCTGAATGACATGTTCCTGAAGATAAAGCATACAATACTCTTGTTACCAAAACCAGACCGTATTTAGCAACGCCAAAACGCTCCTGCAAATGCTCATACTTACGATGATATAATTTCTCCGACATGCATGTCAGACTAATACGCTGCCCTGCATAGCTAAATGCTTTAGAACTTGATATCAACAACACGTAGTTATCTGTATAATTACCAACTGACACCTGGTAAGGAGCTTCAAATGGCTTTGACAGATCGTTACGGAAGTCCATTGCAAAGTACGCCAGATCTTCCAATACAACCACATCATATTTGGTTGCCAACTCACCAATTATCTTCAACTCTGACTCAGTAAAACACACCCATGTTGGATTGTTTGGGTTCGAATAAACAACTGAGTGAATCTTACCAGTCTTAAAATAAGATTCTAATTTTTCGCGTAATGCTTCACCCCTGTAGTTATAAACATCAAACGATTCATATTTATAGCCAAGAACGTCCAGCTGCTGCTTTTGAACCGGAAAACCGGGATCGATAAACAACAAGGTATCTTTTTTCTTATCCAACTGACCACATACAAGGAAATTGGCATATGTTCCCTGCATAGATCCCACTGTCGGTACGCAACATTCTTCAGGAATATCAAGATTAAGAAATGCTTTTACAAACCTGCTGGCTTCATGCTTTAAAGGTTTAATTCCTTCGAGCATCGGGTATTTCGAAGCAACTCCATTTTTTAAGGCCTCGATCTCTGCATTAGTAGCCACCTCTGAAGGGTTAAGCCCCGGAACTCCCATCTCCATGCGGATAAACTTCTCTCCGCTCTTCTCTTCTATATCATTAACAATTGATACAATCTCGCGGATTGTAGCATTATTCAAATCACCAATCTGGTATTTTGCCAATACTTCATCAACAATATTGGTTTCGATCGGTGTTTTCGTGTGTGCTTGCATGGTTTTTTTGATTTTTACAGTTGAGCCTGTAAGCTCCTTATTGATTGGAAACAAAAAGGGTGGTACAAAGCACCACCCATTAAGTTAATATTTTAATAGCCAAACTCGTTAATGAGTCGGTTAATCCAGTTTTGAACACGCATATCTGTTTTATCTGATTCGTTGTCTTCATCAACAGGTAATCCTAAAAACTGTCCGTTTCGAATTCCTACTGATTCTTCGTAATCATATCCTTCAGTTGAACAAAAACCAACCACCTTAGCTTCAGTCTTTTCTAATCTTTCATACATCCAACCTAAGGCATCAACAAAATGCTGAGGATATTGAAGGTGATCACCCAGGCCATACATAGCCACTTTTTTACCAGCCCATGATATTTTATCAAACGTGGTTGTAAACACATCCCAATCCGTATCCTTATGTTCCGAGTCCCAGTTTGTTTTACCAATTGTAGACACACCGAAGATTAATTTATCAAACTGCTCAAGAGCCTTTTCATCTGATTTTTTTACAGGTATCAGCTCAACTTTGTCTGCTCCGATTTTTTCTTCGATAAGGCGTGCAACTTTCTCTACGCTACCTAATTCCGGACCATAAAAAATACCAATCTTAGACATAATAAATGCTTTTTTAAGAGGTTCTATATTAGTTCAAATATGCTTTTTTTAACCGACATATGCAATTAATCAGGCCTTTGAAGGCGCTTTATTTGCCGCTATTGCCAACAATACACCTAACACAATTCCAAGTACAGCAGCAAACAACACTCTGTATTCGGCTGGCATTAAAAACGTAATGGTATGAGCAGGAATCCAAAAGAAGGGTATTGTCTTTTTAAAAACAAAGTTCCATTGCATTCCCCAATCCATTTCTCTTAAAATCTTCCCAAAATGTATTGTTTTTATCAACGAATTCATCTGCCCGCCATTGGCAACTATATGTGTATCTGTAATCCGATGTAAAGTCATCATCACAGGCGCATAAATAAGATTCATTGCAGCACTGATACTAAAGGCAACTAACAATTTGGGAGCAGAAAATGGCTGACTCATCATTTTTAAAGCTCCATCCACCCCTATTTTCTCCATAAACATTGGAACTCCGGATGCAAAAATTACAAATGCCATTTTAATAGTTAACCCTAAAAGCCCCCAGATTATCGCTCGCGGCATAATCCCAAATCCATTGGCTGTATATTTACCTGTTTTTATTCTCAGACCAATTACTTCTCCCAAAGTTGCCAAAACTGCAAACTTCAGAAAACTCATAACCATTGGATGATTCAGGTTAAAGTTTTCATACCAGTTAAATACTGCTGTACTAATAAAAAATGGTAAAAAAACCGCAACTATTGACAGGCAAAAGATTATATCAGTTGATAATTTTCTATTCATTGCTTTGTTTTTCTTTTTTAAAATCGCACCCCGCTAAAACAATTTATAAACAACTCTGATTAAATAAATCAGTCAATACATCCTTAATCATTATCAATCAGACCACTTAATCCAAATTCAAATTATAAGGCATCACAAAAATAAAAGCTTTTTAATTTATTAAAACATCTGTGATAATGATTTAAATCAAGTTTAACGCAAAAATTCTTTAAACCGCATACCATTTACTCAAATACTATAGGTTGATGAGGATAATAATCGGCATTTAAAGAATTATTTCTTTATTAGTAATTTGACATTAAAAAAGCCGGCCTTCCTTTGAAGCACCGACTTTTTCATCATTATCAATACACAAACAGTTACTTCTCAATCCGTATGCGGGCATCCACGGCAATTACCTTTTCACCTTCACCCAATAACGGATTTATATCCATTTCTTTAATTTCGGGAGCAAACATCAACATCTTTGATAGACGAACAATGATTTCAGCATATTTGTTTTCGTCTATACCTTTTTGACCACGTACTCCTTCTATTATTTTATAACTCTGTAAACCCCGGATCATTTCCAATGCTTCATCCTGATTGATTGGCGCTAAACCAGATGAAACATCTTTAAGCACCTCAATAAAGATTCCTCCCATTCCGCATAATACCATATGTCCGAATCCGGGCTCGTAAGTTGCACCAACAAACAACTCTTTACCACTAATCATTGGTTGCAACATCACACCTGTAGCATCTTTGATTTGCATCATTCGTTCAAATTCAGTCTTAAGCATTTCATCTGAATCTACATTGAGTACAACTCCTCCAACATCTGACTTATGAACTGGTCCCACTACTTTCATTACCACCGGAAAACCAACTTCACTGATCGCCTCCTGCAAGTCTTCTGCTTTATCGCTAACAAATTCTTTAACACGAGGCACTCCTGCAACATCTAAAAGTTCCTGAACCACTTCAGGCGCAATATATCCATCAGGTTGTGCTTCAATTATTCGGCGAACAGCGTCAGAATCAATCCCCATCTCCTCATCGCTCCTTACAACAGGTTTTGGTGTATTAAAAACCTTTGTAAGTGCATTACCAAACATTACCTCATCAGGGAAGTTGACATTACCCATATTGATAAACATCTCAATATCATCCTTAACATTCACAACCGAAGGAAGAATTGGATATATTGGCTTTTTACAAGCTCTTATTTTTCCGTGAAGTACCTTATAAACCTCTTCATTGGTAAACAATCCCGGACTTCCGAATACAACAGCCATTGCATCGATATGGTCAAAATCATTTTCACAGGCATCAATAATATCACCTAGCTGCTCTGCCGTCCCTGTTGCCAAAAAGTCAATCGGATTGGCCACACTTGATCCCGGATATAGCTTTTCCAATAAATCATTTGCTTTCGATCCATTGATGGCAGGAACTTCCAATCCTCCATTCGCCAAAGCATCAGTCAACATAACTGCCGGGCCTCCGGCATGTGTAATAACTGCAATATTTTTCCCTTTCAGCTCTTCCACCATAAACACAGCTGCCACATTTGCCAATTCTTCACGACCGTAGCAACGAACAATTCCGGCTTTTTTGAATAAGGCATCTACAGCCAGATCACTGCTTGCCAAAGCACCCGTATGACTTGATGCAGCGCGACTACCAGCCTCTGAGTTACCAGCTTTAACTGCAGCAATCTTACATCCCTTATTGATTAATGAAGAAGCATGCTTCAGTAACTTTAATGGTTTATTGACACTTTCCAGGTACAGTAACTTGATCTTTGAACTCTTCCCTTCAACATACGTGTTATCTAAATACTCCAACACTTCTTCCACACCGGTTTGAGCACTGTTACCTACCGAATAAACACCATTGAATTTTAATCCTTTAGCTACTCCTGCTTCAATAATAAAAACAGCAGTGGCACCAGATCCTGAGATAAAGTCAGCTCCTGACGGCTCAAGTGCAGGAATTGGTGTTGTAAAAATGCTACTGTGATTAGTAGTCAGAACTCCAACACAATTTGGTCCGATCAAACATCCTCCTACTTCATTTATAGTATTGACAATTTGATGTTCCAATGCGGCACCTTCTTCATTCTCTTCGCTAAAACCTGCAGAGATAATAATAAAGGCCCTGGTCCCTTTTTGCCTTGCTAAAACCTCTACAGTTTCAGGACAATATTTCGCAGCAATTGCCAATACAGCTAAATCCACATTTTCAGGTAAGTCCATTATATCGCGATAGGATTTAATTCCCTGCACCTCATCACTTTTTCGGTTGGTGACATACAAATCACCCTTAAAATTACCATCAACAATATTCTTTAGAATCTTTCCTCCCGGCTTCATCACATCATCAGAAGCACCTACTACTACAATGCTTTTAGGATTCAGTAATTGTTCGTTTATCATCAGTTAAATGTTTTGTTCATTCTTTTAAAAGATTTGAGCTCCGTAACGAAAATCATATTTATTAATGATGAAAATCATAAGTTTCGTAAAAGCTTATATATAAAGACCTACATCAACATCAATACTCAAATCAAATAACTTTTGGTAACAATCTGTTACTTGGGCAAAATTACACCAATGATTCAACTTTCAAACCAATTACTGTTGTTTTTTTCTTATTTTTACGCAATCTAAAAAGGGAGGCAACGTGAACGACGCAATCATCAATATAATTAATAAACAAGACCTTAACAGAGATGACCTAAGCTTTTTATTAGGTCTGGAAGGTGACGATCGTGACTTTTTTTTGAAAAGTATTGGCAATAAATATGTTGAAACGCTTGGAAAAAAAGTGTTTTTCAGAGGACTTATAGAGTTTTCGAATTATTGCACAAAAGACTGTTTATACTGTGGTATTCGTAAAAGCAATTCCCATTCGGAGCGATATGATATTGATGACGATTCCATTATAGAAGCCGCTGTTTTTGCTCATCAAAACAAATATGGCTCACTGGTTTTACAATCCGGAGAAAGAAGTGACAAAGCTTTTACTGAGCGAATTACAACCCTTCTTCAAAAAATAAAGACAGCTACGAATGGCGAGTTAGGTATCACCATTTCTTTGGGCGAGCAGAGCGAAGATGTATATCGTGATTGGTTTGAAGCAGGTGCTCATCGTTACCTCTTACGAATTGAAAGTTCAAACAGAGATTTATACTATAAAATACATCCTGAAGACGAAAAGCATAATTTCGAAGCACGAATTAATTGCTTAAAGACGCTTCAGGAAATAGGATATCAGACCGGAACAGGTGTAATGATTGGCTTACCTTTTCAGAGTTATGATGATTTGGCTGATGACTTACTTTTCTTTAAGAAAATGAATGTTGATATGGTTGGCATGGGACCATTCATCGAACACACCGAAACACCTCTTTACGAACACAAGGATGCTTTGTGGCCACTTCAGCGCCGCTTTGATGTGTCATTAAATATGATCGCTGTACTTCGCCTGTTGATGCCCGATATCAATATTGCTGCCGCTACTGCGCTTCAGGCCATTGATCCAATGGGCAGGGAAAAAGCTTTGCGCTATGGTGCTAATGTTATCATGCCCAATATTACGCCTACGACTCACCGTAAAGATTACACCTTATATGAGAATAAGCCTTGTACAGATGAGGGAGCTGAAGATTGTTCTAATTGTCTTAGTATACGGGTTGAAATGGCCGGACGAGAAATTGGTTATGGTGAATGGGGAGATTCTAAGCATTATTTTAATCGTCAGAGTAAAGCTCAATAGTTGTTTAATCATTGGTAAATCCATTTATGAAAGTCTTAAGGTTAATTATTCTCGCAGGCTTGTTTTCTGTAACAATACATGCTCAAAAAGTTAAGACAGGCATTGAAGTTCTGCAAAGCAATGGATTTAAACAATTAGCAAATAAACGAGTAGGATTAATAACAAATCCAACCGGGGTTAATCGACAGCTTCAGTCAACCATAGATATTCTTTTTAATGCCTCAAATGTAAAACTCACTGCTTTATACGGGCCTGAACACGGAGTGAGAGGCGATCATTCGGCTGGTGACAAAGTTGATTTTTTCACCGATTCTAAAACAGGTCTACCGGTATATAGTCTTTATGGGAAAAACAAAAAGCCAGGCGCTGAAATCCTTAAAGATATAGACATATTAGTTTATGACATTCAGGATATTGGTTCGCGATCGTACACCTATATCAGTACTCTTGGTCTTGCCATGGAGGCTGCAGCCGAAAACAATATCAAGATGGTTATTCTTGACCGTCCTAATCCTTTGGGAGGTATCAAAATGGAAGGATTAGTTACTGAGCCAGCATTTACATCCTTTGTTAGTCAATTTCCAATACCTTATGTACATGGTTTAACCGTTGGTGAATTAGCTCTTTTTCTAAATGGCGAAAAACTTCTGAAAGATGATATCCAATGTGATTTGGAAGTTATTTCCATGGAAGGATGGCAACGTTCTATGAGTTTTGAAGATACCGGTCTGCCCTGGATACCTTCATCACCACATATACCACATGCATACTCGCCTTATTTTTATCCTGTGAGCGGCATACTTGGTGAATTGTACATTTACAATATAGGCGTAGGTTACACCCTACCATTTCAACTTTTTGCGACTGAATGGATTAATGCAGACAGCCTGACTGCTAACCTCAATCAACTGAATCTTGAAGGCATATTATTCAGACCTGTTCATTTCAAACCTTATTACAGTGTTTCGAAAGGTAGTATGGTTCATGGTGTACAAGTACACTTTATAGATTATCACAAAGCTCCTCTATCATTAGTTCAGTTCTATGTCTTACAGGAAGCCTACAAGCTTTGGCCTGAAAAGAATGTGTTCGAGCTATGCGACAAGCAACGCATCAGTATGTTTGATAAGGTATGTGGTTCGGACAAAATACGAATTGAATTTACAAAACGCTGGATGGTTGAGGATATAAAAGAGTTGTGGTTTAAAGATATTAAAGGCTTTAAAAGTAAAGCGAGTCAATATTTCTTATATGATTAATTCTCATTATCCCATCAACTTATTCGGGTGACGAGTACTGTAATGGAATTTCCTGATCACTCTATCAATCCTTGAAAACTACTCATTTGCCTTTACGATACTATTTAATAGTGAATATTGCGATGCGTATTCAACATCCTGTGATAACTCCCACGACATGATGCCATATAGCTGATTTCTCCTCAGATAGTCCACCTTTGTTTTCAGAAGATCGCGTCCGTTAAAAGCATATTTCTGGTATTTATTCACATTTGATGCCGGAGATGTTTGCTCCACAATATATCGATAGGTGACAGCTCTGGGTGAAGAATCATTCTCATCATATGGTCGTTTGCCATAAAACGGGACTCCAACAATCAATTTTTCTTTTGGAATATTATTATCTAAAAAAGGAGCTATGCCATCTTTCATGTGCATTAATGTCGAATGATTACCATTTTCGTCGAGCATTCCATAAAGCATTAGGTTAACGGCATCCACCCGTCCGATTATTCGTGTTGCGAGGTTATAATGCAATCGGTCTAATGCAACGGTAAAACCCAAACCTTTTTCTCTAAGCGCATATGACATCTCATTGACCAAATCAATAAAATCATCAAGATCAAACGGGTAAGGATAATTCTCCCAATCAAGATCAACTCCATCCAGATTATAAGTCTGACACAAATCAATCATCTCTGAAATATAAGCTTGCCGCTTTTCTGCTGTAGAAGCCATGATGTGTATGTTTTCTGACTCGTACCAGCCACCGATCACAATAAACAGTTCACAATCAGTTGTGGCTGTTAGTTCACCTAAGCTTAACAGATTCGAACGATCTCTTTCAAGTATTTCAAACTGACCATCGACATCTGGTGCCAATGAAAAGTAATAAACCCGATCGATATGATTCAAAGCTGTTTCATCAAAATTCCCCATTCCCCAGTGCGGCAAATAGCCCGCCACAAACAAGTGAGGGAGATCCTGGCTTTCCGGCAAAGGTTCCGGCGTATCTTTACTACAACCGATTATTATCAGCAGGATTACTAAACATGTATGAAACAACAAACGCTTCATGGTTCATTCTATACTTTTATAAAAATTCTTTTTCGATACAACACCCATCCGATAAACCAAAAGAAAATGACATGTGCTATAGCAAATAACAGCGATCCGTTCATAGGTCCTGCTATCAGAACAAACACCTGCTCATACAAATATACATATGCATTGGTGGCAGTGGGAACACCTTTATCAATCAAACTAAACCTCTCGATGTAAACAAGAAATTTCACCCATAAGCCTGAAAGTGCGAAAATAAATAGCGGATTCATCCCAAAAACAACAAACGATGTGGTCCAACGTTGATAGCCTTTAATATCAACCAACCATACCAATAAACTCAATAACACCATGGCCAGCCCGGCCGTATAAACAACATATGATGCTGTCCACAAGGGTTTGTTAAGCGGAAGCACTAAGCTCCATACTAATCCGAGAATAATAAATACGATACCTCCCATTAACAAGTATGATGGCAGTTTCACTTTTTCTACTTCCTTAATCAACACTCCAACTCCATACCCAATTAGTACAGTAACTGTTGCTGAAATGGAGCTAAATAATCCTTCCGGATCGAATGGAATTCCAAAACCACGATACAAATGCGCTTCTCCAAGTACAAAACTATCGAACGGAATTGTTGCATTATCTTCCAGTGAGTATGGCGAATTACCACCCAATACGTACACGGCTAGCCAATGCAGTAACAGAAGACTCACGCCAACAATTATTACTTCTTTCTTTTTAAGAGACAGCACTATTAGCGAACTTATTAAGTAAACAACTGCAATACGCTGTAAAACTCCCATAATCCTGAGTTGAGAGAAATCGATTTGCCATTGAGGAAAGGAATTTAAAAAAAGACCAATTGCAAAAATTAAAAAGCTACGTTTTCCTATTTTCACCAGGGATTTTTTATTCAAATCATTACCATATTTGGTAAAAGAAAAGAACATTGAAACGCCCATTACAAAAAGAAAAAATGGAAATACCAAATCAGTTGGTGTACACCCATGCCATGCAGCATGCCGTAGCGGAGGGTAAACATATGACCAGCTTCCGGGCGTATTAACCAGAATCATTCCGGCTATGGTAATGCCTCTTAAAACATCAAGAGCCAGGTAGCGATTTGATTTTGTCATCATTTAGATAGTTTAATGTTCACTGAGAAGTTGAAACGTTTACAAGCACCACACTTATATGATGAGATCGGACTTTCTTATTTCTTTTTAATGCCATAGGTTGCGTTTACTTTAATCAGCTTTACCATAACAAAACTTGGTATTGTACAAATAATCACCCAGATAAAGAAATGCTGATAGCCAATCATTTCCTGAATCCAGCCCGATATCATTCCCGGTAACATCATTCCGGCAGCCATAAATCCTGTACAAAAAGCAAAATGTGCCGTTTTATATTCTCCTTCTGACACATAGATCTGATATAGCATATAGGCAGTAAAACCAAATCCATACCCAAACTGTTCAATACCTACAGCTATACTAACTAACGCAAACGATTCGGGTTGCACATATGCAAGAAACACATAAACAAGGTTAGGCAAGTTGATTGCCAACACCATCGGCCATAACCAAAATTTCAACCCATGCTTTGAAACCAATATGCCGCCTAGTATTCCGCCAATAGTCAGAAATAAAACACCTATGGTTCCATACACGATTCCCACATCACTGGTGCTCAATCCCAATCCACCTATCTCCCTTGCATCTAACAAAAAAGGCGATGCCATTTTTACTAATTGAGATTCACCCAACCGATAGAACAACAACACACCCATTATCACCCAAATATCCTTTTTCCCAAAGAATGTCACCAGCGTATGCCAAAATTCCTTCATTACATCTCCCACTGTTTTTACGTGACTATCTGTATCCTTAGATGGATGTGGCAATGCCAGTTTATGATAGAACGCAAAAAGAAGAAACAAACCTGTAATAAAGTAAAAGGTAAGTGACCAGGCCATCGGAATGCTCATTGAGTCCTGCCCCAGCAGGGTAAGCAACCAATGTTCCAACCTCCCGGGCTCACCCTCTCCAAGTAAGGTCATCTCTTCAAGCTGCCCAGCCATATAAACCAGCAATCCTTGTCCGGTAATCATAGCAAGGCGGTAAAATGTACTTCTGATTCCAACAAAGTAGGCCTGCTGCCCCTCACCCATCCCATACATATAGAAACCATCTGCAGCAATATCATGTGTGGCTGAACTAAAAGCCAACAGCCAAAAGAAAGCTAAAGTAGACTGAAAGAAAAAAGTGGTTGGGATCGTAAAAGCAACACCGGCCAACCCTGCTCCGATAAACAATTGCATGGTTACAATCCACCAGCGTTTACTTTTTAAGGTATCAACAATTGGACTCCAGATTGGCTTAATAACCCATGGGAAATATAGCCATGAGGTATACAAAGCAATATCCGTATTGGAGATATCCAGCTTTTTATACATGATAACAGCCAGTGTCATGACAACCACATAAGGAATTCCCTCAGCAAAATATAAAGTGGGCACCCAGGCCCATGGTGATCTTGATTTGTGTTTCATTTTGTGTTTTTGAGTTTGGGGTTCAGGGTTTGAGGTTACCGTCGCTTCTCTTCTTCCTAATGCCTTGCAGCTACTGCTTAATATTTTTGTTTTAACTCAGCCCCTCTGAAATAATGCATTAAGATGGCCTTATAGTCATAACCTTTCGCTCCCATAAGCGCCGCTCCTATCTGACACAAGCCAACTCCGTGTCCCCAACCAGCTCCTTTCAAAGAAAAAATCAGCTCGCCATTGGTTTCTTTTTTTTCAATCACAAAGGCGGAACTATATAAATGTGATTCTGAAAGGGCTTTACGAATTTCCAACTCTTTACCAATTATCATTGTTTTCTTATCACCAATAATTTGCAGCTTAATCAATCGCCCGGAATCGCCGCGCTCAACAGGTTTCAAATCCAGTATCATTCCAAAATCAATACCGGTCCGCTTCTTTATAAGTGTGCTTAATTCCGATTGTGAGTAATCAACCTGCCAACGATAAAAATCATTGGTTTCCTGGTCATAGTCATTGAGCACCTGACTCAGCACTTCTTTCTCATTGGTATTGCAAAATGCATCCGGGGAATTGAGAATCCAAGTTCGGGCATTATCTTCATCCCTTAAGTTCAGGTCTAATCCTTGCGGATTCGTATTATTATCAGCAAAAGTCTGCAAGTAAGAATGATTAACCGGCTCCCAAACATTTTCGAATTGCTCCACTTTACCTCCACAACATTTTGAGAAACGAGCGTCACAAATGACATTATCACTCATCAACACCTGTCCTTGGGTTGCCATAACAGCATTTTCCACTGCTGGTGTACTAGCCTTGGAGATACCTTGATAGCGTTGGCAATGATCATCGGCACACACGTCGAAGTTTTTATGGTCCTCACGATCGTACCATTTTATCAGTTCATCTTCTGTTTGATAAAGCGATTGATAAGTACGTGACTTTCGCTTCAGCTTTTTATTTTTTTCTATTTGCGCTAATAACCAACTACGTGAGATGACGGCATGTGCTTTTAGTAATTCTAAAGATGATGTGGCGCTCATTTCAGATGAGATAACACTCTGAAGGTAATCTTCGATGGACACAACATTTACTACCCGGACCATTTCACCTTCCACCAACAGCCTTAACCCTCCTTTGAATACTTGATCTTCTTCACGCTGCCAGTGAAAATCAATACCAATGGTCACTTTATGTAAGGTCAGAACTGCATCGTCTGATTGAGGCATCAACTCAAGACCGGTCCGTATTATGATTTCTTCACCGTCATCCTTCAGCAAATTGATGAAAGATTTTGCAAACCGGGTAGCTATAAACCGACCAGATATCGTTAAACCACAGCTATTTTTATATTCACCCTTCAATGTGAATTCGATAGATTTCCTCGCTTGTATACCAACATTTAAGAATGGGACTTTACTCATACCATATTTATTTGGAATGTGAACTCTTGTTCACTGAAATTAAAAGGTTTTCTAAAATAAGCATATTCAATCAATTCATGGTGAATAAAACAATAATAATTCTAAGCCGGGCAAACCGAACTTTAGATACAAGACGCGAGACATAAAATCCAAGATTTCTCGACCGATTCATTATTCCGGCAAAAGCACGACTATAAGAGATCACCCTGTTCGTTAGTGTTTAAACTGTTTGGTTTCCGGTGCAAAGCATACACATCGGGCAATCAAACAGACGCTGCTGTCACCAAAGCATACACATCTGACAATGAAACATACATGCCTGACAGTCAAGCATACGTATCTGTCAATGGATACATACGCCTCTGCACCTGAAGCAATGTCATGTGAAAGTGAAACATATGCATCTGACAGGGCAACATACGTGTCTTATACTGGTTCTAACCTGGAATTCCCTTGATATGGCCTTCACCTGTTAACCTACTGGGATTTATAATAATCCTAATGACTGAGCCCAGGTAATTGTTTGATAAGTTGCAGGCAGGTATTCTCATCCAGGCACACTTGCTGTAGAATATTTGCAATATCAGGAGCCGTTATTTTCTCAAAATCTTCAGGACAGGGTGTGATAAATACACCTCCCATATCAACCGATGCCGGACTGATCAATATTTGTTTATTTCCCGTGGCAAAATAACAATCCGGACGATGCAATATTCGTGGGAAGACATGAACGATATAATACTCATTTTCAAAATAAGTTAACACATTCAGCATTGGTTCTACCTCATCAGCTTGCCTGGATGCCAAAATTTTATGCAGTTTATTGAATAATTCTTCTATAGTATCAGCTCTTCTCCCCTTTAACGTGATCACACCTCGATGATAACCAGCCCAATTGTATAACTCAACGCCATTGTAAGTATTTACTAATTGCGAATATTGACCGCCTCTAAAATCGGTTTCCAATGGCATAAAATCTTTAATACCTGCCTGAAAATGGAAATGATCAGGAGCCGAAGCACCGCACTTTGGTCCGTTATAAAACATCGTAAATTCATGCAGGTCTCTTGCCAGATTTAGCATTGCCCGAAAGTAAGGTGCTATCAGCTGTAAAGTATGTTCTTTGTGTGGAATGGTGAGGTGCTCGTTAAAAATAGGAAATGGATTAACCAAAATCGTATAATCGCCATAATCCACTCCTTTTTGTTCTTCCGGCCGGTTGGTATCACATAAAAAGCATGGTCGCTCTTCAATTGACTTTGCATCTACCCTGGCGGCAGATGAACGAATACGCTCAGGATTGAATTGTACTTTGATTTTACTTCCTCCATCAAGCTCCACGCTTTTGGTTTTCACCTTTTGTAAACCCAAATAGTTATTTGAGGCCAGAGTCCAGCTTTGTAATTGCTGTATAATTAGTTCTCTTGTTTCAGTTAAAATCGTCATGATTATATAAATTTACGGCTCATCCCATCATAGAATAACAACTACCTTCGGCTCATTGCAACAAGAACTTCAGCTTAGTCTATTCCATTTGCTTCGTAAAATGCAAATCATTAATAATTTATTCACATACGAATCCGTGCTTTCAGTTCCATCGTACGAATTTTATCTTTATAATAATTATGAGCGTTCATTTTTGAAATATCTAATGCGGCATCTGAATTATCTTCCCACCGGCGGCACAAATACAACGGATTGTAGATGCGACCAATTTGGTAATGACGACTGATATTTAATCCCAATGCATAATCTTCACCATAGCTGGTATTTGGTACTTTCACATCTCGCAGCACTGGTGTGTAAAAGGCTCGTGGTGCTCCAAGTCCATTTATACGCAAAGCATTATTACGACCATTATCCGGTGTCCATTCGCGATGGTCAATTAATCCTGGCGGAATCTCTTCCAGTTTAAAGTTTACCATTTGATAGCTGCCCACTACCATAGCACAATTTTGCTCATAAAAGGCATTAACGATTTGTTCAATAACAGTTTCATCGATGTACAAATCATCACTATCGAGCTGAATGGCAAATTGACCACAACGACGATCAGCAACACCTACATTCCAGCAACCACCTATACCCAGATCATCACGTTCAGGAATAATATGAATCAGTCGTTCATCTTTAAATGAGCGTATAATCTCCGAAGTATTGTCACTTGAATGATTATCGACAATAATGAGGTTAAAAGGAAAGTTAGTTTTTTGCTTCAATACTGATTCAATTGCATCGGCAATGGTTTTTTCCCGATTCCGAACTGGTATGATAACAGATGCCTCAACGGGAAAGTCGCCTTTTGAAAAGGTAATTTGTTTGAACTCTGGCTTCAAATAGGCTCCAATGGTTTTTAAGTGATCCGTGCAGGCCTGTTCCATCTCAATCTGACGATCGCGATTGCGAGGATCAACATAATCGAACATCTTCTCTCCTGATCGTCGTGTATCCAGCTCCACCTCTGTATATAGCAACTCAGGCAAATGCAACAACTCGTATTTTTGCGATACACGTAAACGAATATCATACAAAGCTGCATACTTATATGCACCATTCATGCTTTGTATTGCCTTCTTAAGAGCATCAGCTTTATACAGCATTAAAGAACCAAAATTGAAATCATCACGCAAACTGCCATCCTGATATTCAATCAAGGGATGAGCTGTTAAACTACCATCTTTCTTCTCGTAATAATCGGCATACACCATACCTGCTCCCGTATCTTCACAGCAACGCGCCATCCGTTCAAGAGCATTCATACCGATATTCAGGGTCATATTTTTGGTATAAACCGCCACATAATCACCTCTAATTTCCTCTCCGATCTTTTTCCAGCTTTCTGTTGAATACAGACCTTCTTTAAGTGTCAATACCCTGGCACCTCCAAGCTCTGTAGCATGATCAGCCAGTATAAGAATGTTGGTAACACCATTGGCTTTAAAAGCTTCTATTGTAGATAGTAATTCACTTTTGTCGGCATATGGCAGTATAGCCATTATTTCTTTCGTCATCTTATCTCGATTTTTTCTTTTGTTTTCTATAAAAGTACTCAAGCACTTGCTGCATCAGTTTGTCCCGTTCTTTTTCAGCAATTATTGCCTCAAACGGAAAACCCATAATCACCGTTTTATAATCACCATTATACATTATTCCGGCACTGGCATTATTCTCTGAATATCGAAAGGCCGTGACAGCATTAATCCCTAACGGCTCAATAGCATCTGGTGCTTCAACAGTATAAACATCGGGGTGATAGTCAGTATTAAACACCATATTACCTTTAAAAGAAGGTGCTGCTAAGTCCGTGGTATACACAATCCCTGTTTTTGAAGCATGATTGCTCCGCCATTTGAAACGCAACACATCGGCTGCAAAATCCTTCGCTACAGTATCTTTTGTTAGATGTATATCAGAACCCAGGTAAGCTCCACTCATAAACACATGCTGTTTGTTGACTGTCAATTCTTTTAATTTATTCATCATTCCTTGGGTAAATATCTTATAGCGATGTTCTTTACCATTGTACGATGGTGTGGTTCGTTCTTCTCCAAAAATTACATCTACCACATTATAAGGTGACGCATCGTATTGAGCATCTTCAAATGCTTCGTCACTAACCGATATAAAAGAATATCCTGCTTTTAGTATGGATTCACCGTGAAGGATCACATTATCAAAACTATTCCCTTTTATAATCTTACCCTCATCATTACCATAACTGGCTCCCCATCCAGGACTATCATCATCTAACCATGGCGATTGACGGTCAAAGTCATATTGTTGCCCCGTATAACTATAATTGTATTTATCAGGTACACCATGATCGTCCCACCAGGCTATTCCTGCAAAATCGCCTTCATCAATAAATGATGGTGCACTTAACCGATCAAATGCATTAACAACCAGAACTTTTTCAGCTCTTTTACGAGCCATTCCTATTGACAATACTTCAGATGGCATGCTTTCACCTCCTTCGTTCAAGGCGGTCACCTTATAACTGACAATTTGCCCTTTCCTGATCTTTGGTAATGGATAAGAGGTTCCTGTTACCATTGTTCCGTCATCAAATCCGTTGGTTCCGATTCTACGATATACTTTATACTTATCTGGCACTGCTGTTTCTTCAAGGGAATCAATAAGTGGTTGCCAACTTAACTCAAAACCTTTTTTTGTTTCTGTAATAGCCATATGGCTTACCGGCAAAGGCTGCACAACAAACTGCCGCTGCTCCTGATATGCCAGAAACTTCAGTATTCCCTTATAAATAGCCCGGCTAACATCAAACTGAAAATTCGGATCAAGCCCTAAGCGCATATCAGCCAGGTTCTGATGTGAAAGCAATTCCAAAAGCATGGTTGGTACATTAGGACGCCATGCTTCGGAGTATTGTTTGTTCCATATGCCTCTTCTTGTCCAGTCTTTCTTATACAGTGTCCTGATGTCCTCCACAACTTGTGTCTGAATAATGTCTGTCAAATCACGACTGGCCAACTTTGACTGTCCATTCTGAAAATATCCACTATCACGTTCTGAACTATAAATGCCAAGCGTTCCAATCACGGAATCATTGGGTGTAACACCGGCATCGGTATGAAAGGCAAACGCCAGATCAATGGGTAGTTTCAATCCTTCTTTGTTCCGATCTTTCATTGGTCCGGCAGGTGATCCGATCAGATAATCGACCCACTCGCCTCTGCTTTGGTAATCATCATTGTAATCGTTTTTCTCATCATTCAGACTGAATACCAAGGTATCGGGCATTCCCGCATATTGTAACCAATAACGGGCTGCTTCCATATAACGAGGTCGTTGTGATATTTTCCAGGAGTATTGTTCGGGATTGACAATGGTTATCTCGTTCTTATTATTGGGATTATTATTCAATGACCATTGGTTTGCAGATAGTTCATCTGACGGACGACGGGCCACATGACCATACCCACCACCAAGCTTAATGGCATCAACTGATATTTGACCTTGCCCTGATACCTCCACAATTGCATTCTGACCTTTTATAAAATGAAATGATCCTAGATAGATCCATGTACCACCGCCCATTTGTTGGTCAATAATAAAGGAAGAACTTCCTCCACTATGCTGAACTGTGTAATCAACTTCGCGGCTATTCTGATCATCCTGTTGGTAAGCAATATAAACCCCATATTCACCCTCGTTCGGTATCTCTGCTTCAAAAGTTGCAATCTTTCCATTTGCGTTAGTAATCCTTAATGATGTTCCCATTTGAAATGGATTATCCCCGGGAAAAAGCGTATCCTTATGTGCATAACCCAATAGTATATACTTCTCTAACTTAGACTCTAATTTTATTTTTGATTGGGCTGTTGATTCATCATTATCCACAATTATTTCATTGGGATTAAAACATCTTTCCCGTGGCAGATATATGTTGGCACCTGCATTTTCCAGCATCGGAACCAGGTAAGGCAGTACATAAGTCATTGGAAAAATATCTTCAACCGTACTGTACAAACGGGCTCTCTGCCACTCCCAACGATCCAGTTTTGATTCATAATACCAACCATGGCTATGCCATAAAGCTATATGATTATCTGTTAGTCCTTTGGGAAAATCATCCTGTGACGTCCGCTTAATATGAGAACCATTGATTTTATCATTTAAGCGAGTTGAATCAATATTTTCATTTAAACGATAAATGTTAGGTATCAAATCTCTAAGCTCATCTCCGTTGGTATAAATAGCAATCTGATAGTTTTTTAATTCATCAGATAAAGCATTTACCAGACTTGTATTAAATGCTGATAATTGATCTTCGCGCCAAGGCAAGTAAGACAGTGTTTTATTAAAGAAGAACAATGCTTCATTATTCGTCTCATTGATCAATAAAGAATCGAGCCTCAATTGTCCTACATATCCCCAGTGTGTTAATGGATTGTCCCAATCATATATGAATTGTTCTGTTGACAGCTTGTAAGAATGTTGATTCTGAGCGAGTCCATTCATAAACATGAACGACATCGTAATAATAAGATATAACTTAAATCGCATAATAATTCTTTTAAAATCAACACTGTCACATGCCATACAACCAGCATTTCCAATACCACATATTCATGGGAGCACCAATATCAAATTGCTTTTATTAACTTTACCTATCGGAGCTTTCCTCAAAAATATAAAGATTTTATGGATTCGGATACAATACTTATTGCTGATAGTGGATCTACAAAAACTCAATGGCAAATTATTTCTCAACAAGAAACACCTGGAGAAGCATGTGTAACCGCAGGAATTAACCCATTTTATCAAAGCAACGACGAAATATTAAAATGCCTTCAAAAGGAGTTTACAATTAAAGCCTCACAACACAAAACAATTTATTTTTATGGTGCAGGTTGTGCCAATGAAGAGAAAAATGCCATTGTTCGCAAAGCTCTTCAGGAATACTTTGGTGTTGATTCTGTTTTTATTTCCAGTGATTTATTAGGTGCTGCCCGATCACTCTGTCAGGATAAAAAAGGGATTGCTTGCATTATGGGAACAGGTTCTAATTCATGTTTTTATGATGGTTCAGCAATAATAAACAATGTTTCTCCTTTGGGGTTTATTTTGGGTGATGAGGGCAGCGGTGCTGTGCTGGGCAAAAAGTTAGTTGCCGATGTCTTGAAAAAGCAACTTCCTGATACAATTATTAATTTGTTTTTTGACACTTACAAAACAACTACAGCTGATATATTGAACAACATTTACAAACAACCCTTTCCGAACCGATATCTGGCACAATACTCAAAATTCTTATCGGCAAATATCCATATTGAAGAGTTGGAAAGTTTATGTCTTAATGCTTTTTCTGAATTTGTTGATCGCAATTTATTGCAGTACGAGCACATTGACAGTTTACCCATTCATTTTACCGGCAGTATTGCCTGGCATTTCTCAGATTTGCTCAAAAAAGTGCTTGAAAAGTATCAACTACAACCCGGCAACTTCAGTCAATCACCAATGGATGGTTTAGTTCAATATCACCAATTAACTCGTTAAGTATGAAAAAGAAGAAATTAAGTATAACTGAATCACCTTCGCCATTTGATAACCTTGAGAAAATGTCTGTTGGTGAATTAATTAGCAATATCAACCGGGAGGATGGGAATGTTCACCTGGCTGTACAAAAAGCGCTTCCTCTGATTGAAGCTTTGGTTGAACAAATCATCCAAAGAATGAGTCAGGGAGGAAGAGTCTTTTATCTGGGTGCAGGTACCAGTGGTCGTTTAGGTGTACTTGATGCCTCTGAACTGCCTCCGACTTTTGGTGTACCCGATAATTTAGTGATTGGTTTAATTGCCGGAGGTGATATTGCCCTAAGAAAAGCTGTTGAAAATGCTGAGGATGATCCGGATCAGGCCTGGAAAGAGCTGCAAAAGTACTATGTAGATGATCTCGATACTGTGATTGGAATCGCAGCTTCAGGAACTACACCTTATGTGATTGGGGGTATCCAACATGCCAGAAATAATGGACTACTGACAGGTTGCATCACTTGTAATCCAAACAGTGACGTAGCTAAAGCCGCCGAATACCCGATAGAAGCAATTGTTGGTCCTGAGTTTGTAACCGGCAGCACCCGATTAAAAGCAGGAACTGCTCAGAAGATGATTCTCAACATGATCACCACCACCATTATGATCAAGCTAGGGCGAGTTAAAGGAAATAAGATGATTAATATGCAACTTACAAATAAAAAATTGATTGACAGAGGCATCCGCATGATCATGGACGAGTTGAGCTTTAGTTATGAGGATGCCAAAGATGCACTACTTAAACATGGATCTGTTAATACCGTGATGGATATCCATAAAAAAAAGGAATGACACCAGCCATTCCTCTTTCTATTATCATGTAATAATGTTTTATTCTTGCTCTGCCAGAAAACGCTCTGCATCAATAGCTGCCATACAACCAGAACCGGCTGCTGTAACTGCCTGACGATACTGATCATCCTGAACATCACCACAGGCAAATACACCTGGAACATTTGTTTTTGTTGTTCCGGGAACTGTCTTGATGTAACCCACGTCATTAGTATCAATATAATCTGTAAAAATGTCAGAGTTTGGCTTATGACCAATACCCAAAAAGAATCCATCAATTGCAATCTTCACTTCTTCTTCTTCAGGTGTTCCCATATTTTTAACCAAGGTAGCACCTTCTACAACGCCATCACCAAATAAACCTTTGGTTTGATGTTTCCATAGAATTTCAATATTTGGTGTTTTAAGTGCTCTATCCTGCATAACTTTAGAGGCACGGAAAACATCGCGACGTACAATCAGGTATACCTTCTTACAAAGTCCGGCCAGATACATTGCTTCTTCTAATGCAGTATCACCACCACCAACTACGGCTACATCTTTACCTCTGTAGAAGAAACCATCACACGTAGCACAAGCCGATACACCTGAACCAGCATACTTTGTTTCATCAGGTAATCCTAAATACTTAGCAGTTGCACCAGTTGCTATTATCAAAGCCTCTGTTTCGATAACTTTATTACCGTCAACAGTTACTTTAAAAGGACGTTCACTAAGGTCAGCTGCAGTTGCCATACCAAAACGAATATCGGTACCAAAACGATCTGCCTGCTTCTTTAGATCTTCCATCATTTCAGGTCCGGTAATGCCACTTGGGTAACCCGGGAAGTTTTCAACCTCGGTTGTTGTTGTTAACTGCCCTCCTGGCTGAAGACCTTCGTACATTACGGGACTTAAATTAGCTCTGGCCGCATAAATTGCCGCAGTATATCCGGCTGGTCCGGAACCTACAATTAAAACTTTAACTTTTTCTACTTCTCCCATTTCTTTATTTTCATTTTGCGGAGTATTGAGGTCTCCCATTTTTTCAAATAGAGCCATAATATCTAATTATTAATATTTCTAAATAAGTCGTAAAACTACAAATTTTCGTGTTTCCTATCAAAAGACATGCCGCACTAATAAACATGACATTTCACACGCAATTATGTCAGCTAACTTATGCAACAGCAGGCATTTGATCTATTTTTTCTGTTTGGTTATTTATAGAACACCAACGAATCACAATCAAAATTCATACCTGATACCAATCCAAGTCCGTTTTGAATATTTGAATGTATTTTAACGGGTTCAAAAACAGGTAAACCATCATAAAAGCCTTCATATCCGGCAGCCAAAATGGTAGATCGAAAGTACTGATAGTAATCTGAAGAATGATGATACAAATAAAATGTCAATTTCATCTTTTCCTCGTAATAATCAAATATCAAGTATTCATTGGGAATATTAATTCCAAGTCTATATTTCAATCCACTAATATATTCGTCAGTAAACAACCCCTGAAAATCTAACCCTGGTAACAGACTCTCATTCTGAGCTCCCTTTGTAAAAACAGGGTCATCCTTTTCGTATTCCACAACCCTTCTGTTATAATATGGTTCACCACCAATGGTACCATAACCTTCACGCACCACGTACATTTGGTAATAGTTCCGCTCATCAGCAGGTTCGTGAAAAGTTATCATGGTTCGAAGTATTTTAGTTAAACCATTGCCTGAAACATTTTGACTAATGGAAACTGTGTCCATGTTCAGGATCGGCACAACATCTGGTATATACGACTCAACCTTAACTGTATCTCCATTCAATTCGTACGCATTTATTTTGATCTGATCTCCCGTCTTAAATGAGAAATCGGGCCATCGACTCCAGATTGTGTCAGATGGCAAAATATAAGTTCCCTGGAAATTATCATTGATAAAAATCTGAAATCTCCCTTTCTCAATTTGCTTATAATTATCAAGTGATAGTATGCTCTGACTCTTGCTAAAATGAAGATTTAATGTGCTATCAGGATAAACAAAAGCATACATCACCATTAAATCAGATTGTTCATTAATAGTCAGCTCAATATCTTTTTCACAAGCTATTAAGCCTAAAATCAATATGCATATATACTTTAACTTGTTCATCAATTAAAACTTGACTGTGTATCTTACATAAGGAATCGGAATAGGAAATAAGCTAAATTGCTTTAGCGAACGCTCCAGCTCACCTGTTTGTTCATTCTCGCTATCGGCAAAATATAAAAAGAATGGATTCTGATGCCCATATACATTCATTAAACCAACACTCCACAATCGACTACCCCATTTTTTCTTCTTTTTAAAGTTAAATCCAATATCCAGGCGATGAAAGTTGGGCATTCTGTACCCATTTCGCTCGGCAATATACTGGTTATATTGTGTATTATTCACCGTTTCAGATGTAGGAAGCTGCGGTGAATAGTATTTAGTTTCGGGCAAAGTTAGAGGATTACCAGTACCGAAGGCCCAAGTTAATCCCATATCAACTTTTTCAGAAAATTTATAAGTAGTATAAATGGAAATATCATGAGTGCGATCAAAATTCGCGGGAAATTCTTTTCCATTGTTTAACTCATCAAAACGATTAGTTGACTTGGAGTAGGTGTATCCAAACCATCCTGTTAAATTACCAATTTTACGATGCAGCAAAAGCTCAAAGCCATAGGACTGTCCTTCCCCTGATGTTAGTTTGGTTTGCCATTCAGAAGCAAAATCAAAATAACCGGCAGTTTCTTTATAGGCCAATATATCCTCCAATTCTTTATAATAAAACTCAAGGGACAAATTGAAACCTTTACTAATTTCGTACTCAAAACCAAGTGCTGACTGAACAGCCCGCATAGGTGCAATCTGATCAGATACAGGTAACCATAAATCCGTTGGCAAAGCAACTGTCGAAGTTCGAAGCAAATGCATATACTGTGTCATATGGCTATAAGCCGCCTTAACGGATAAATTATCCTTAATCAGAAAGCGCGCGGATAACCGTGGTTCTGCAGACCAATAATATTTATTGCTTTCTGTTTGAAACAGGGAAAAATGACCTCCAATATTCATTTTCAGTCGAGGCAGCAAGTGAAAATCATCCTCTACATACATGCGGTATTCGGTTCTGATCATTTCCTCACCCCCAAATGTTGTATCAATTGGTTCGCTACTTGCAATCTCACGAAGTTGTACATCTATACCAGGATAAAAAGAATGCCTGATAGCACTACCTCCGGCACGAATGTAATGCTTGGGTGAAGGAATATAGTCTACATCTATCTTAGCACTCCAATCTCTGATACCACTGTAATATTTCTGACTTCCTTTTGTCCAGGTTCCTTCTGAAATATAATTCAGCGATTGATCGATAAAAAAGCGATAATCACTGAATGTTAAAGTCGTATTGGCAAAAACCTTATTCCCAAAAATATGATTCCACCGGACAGCACCAACATAGTTTCGCCAACCCATATCACTCTCATCATAAGTTGTCACCGTCTGCTCGGAACTACCTTGGTTATCAAGAGTTATGGTTTGTTTGTTATAAGAAATACCATACTGATCCTTACCGGAATATGCGCTAAAATATAATCTGTCTTTATCTGATAGCTTATAATTAAACTTACTATTAAAATCGTAAAAGTAATAACGACTCTTGTCGACCTCGTTGAGTTGCCAAACACTGGTTAACAAATCAAAATAGGTTCTGCGGAAAGATACCGAGAAAGATGATTTGTCTTTAATCAGAGGTCCTTCCACTGCCAACTTACTTGATAACAACCCAATACTTGCAACACCTTTAAAATCCTCATTATTTCCATCGTACATCCGTATATCCACCACCGATGATAAACGACCACCATAACGTGCCGGGAATCCACCTTTTATAACCCTCACATTATTAACAGCATCCGCATTAAATATTGAGAAAAAACCTAACAAGTGACTAACATTATATATGGGCACATCATCCATTAGTACGAGATTTTGGTCGGGGCCGCCTCCGCGTACATATAATTCACTAAAGCCTTCTCCTCCACTTTGAATACCTGGCAATAACTGAATGCTCTTAACAATATCTACCTCTCCTAAAAAGACCGGAACATTCTTAATTTGTTCTATTGGTACATCTATGGTTCCCGTTCTTGTACTTTTCACTCTACCAGGTACTCGTTCACCTACAACTGCCACTTCCTCTAAATCTTCTTTTGGTTGCATTAAAAAATACACAACTGTGTCTCGCGTCAAATTTAAGTAATGATGCTGGTTTTTATATCCGACATATGAGCTTGATAAATGGACAAAGCCTTTAGGTAAACTAATACTAAAAAAACCGAAATTATTGCTTACAGTACCTAACAATATATCTGGTTCATAAACATTTGCCTGAATCAATGCCTCTTTTGAGCCGGCTTCTAATACATAGCCTTTAATGACAAACTTTTGCGCTTCTCCCTCAATGGGTTCAATAATGACCTTTTGGCCTCTGATGATATAATTGGAAGGACAACTTATAAAAAGTGCATTAAGAATTTCCCTGACCGAACCCCTCTGTATTGGCAGTTCAATTGTCTCCTGAAAACACAATTGATTACTGTAACTAAAGATAATGTCAGTCTGATTCTCAATTTCCGTCAAGAACCCTTTGGTGGAGTTTTGTTTTGAAGATAATTCGACTGGGGTATATAAAACATTTTGCCCATTCACACTAGCATGTGCCAGCAGAATGAGCAAAACAGTAATTGTGCTTTTATATCTATGGCTTAAGATTATTGGCATAAAAATTAATCAACCCCGAAATTAATCAGAGATGATCAATTTGTTGTCATTAATCTCAAATTTTTTCTTGAAATGAATTCTTAATTCAACCAATACATCCTCAATTTTCGGATTATGAAATCGTGATGTAATACTTAAATCTGAATTTTCTGTGTTGTTTTCTATTGACTGTACTTCATCAAAATGGTCGAGCAATGTTTCCAAAACCTGATCTAGTGGTGCATTCTCAAAAATAATATTACCAGTTTTCCAAGCTATGCAATTCTTTGAAACCAATTGACTCTTTTCTATTTTATTATTGGTAAACATCGCTTTCTCACCAGCAACAACTTCTATTGCTTCCTCATTTGCAGTAAACAAAACACGCCCTTCAGTTACAGCCAATGTCACACAACCACTGGTTCTATTCTCTTCCAGGTTAAACTCTGTACCCAGTACTTTAACCTCTGCATTACCAACCTGCACGACAAAAGGTTTATCCGGATTTTTGGCAACTTTAAAATACCCTTCTCCTTCAAGTTTTAACCGACGTTCAGCTCCATCAAGTCCTTTCTCATAAACAATACGACTATTGGTGTTCAAAGACACCTCTGATGCATCAGCTAATACTATACTCTCTACATCATTGCTGGTAGCATGGGCTTCCCACTTGCCAAATCCCGGAACCTTTTCATATAGTCCATAAATGCTAATTAATAGTAAAGCCGGTAACAAAACAGCTGCTACCTTCATCATTGATCGATAAACCGGAAGTTTTACTACATTAGGCTTCATTCCTACTCTTGTCTTAAACTTCTCAAAGTCACCCTCAACATCAACAGATAAAAAAGCATTAAGCTGCTCCGATTGCTTCCACACTTTCTCTAATTGTTCAAAATGAGCTGCATTCTCACGAGATTTATTAATCCATGCTTTCAGCTCATCATTCTCAACAGGCTTTATGTCACCTGTCAATGATTTGACAATTAATTCATCGATATATTTATCTGGCTCATTCATTTTGTTCCCCTTTTATCTTCTTTAGTCGACCTGAACAATTTATAAATTACTAAACTTATTCAGTTCGCTTTCTAATGAAAATCCATTACTCCAAAAATATTCGGATTTTCATTCTTTGTCTCTGGTACTTTCTCAACCTGAACTTCCTCTTTAGGTTGTTCAGCTATTTCTTTGGTTTCGGCTTTTACTTGTTTCTCATCTACAGGAGATAACAAGTCGGCTAATATTTGAAAAACGAATTCCATTTTTATATCCTTTAGAGGTTACAAATACTTCGTGTCATAAGTAGTGACAAACGATATTATCTTCACACGTATCCATAACCTCATTTTTTTTAGTTGAATAGCATCCATATTAAAATCATTACCCCTTCTAAATACCCGGCAAGATTGTTTCTTAGCACCTTTAATGCTTTACTTATCTGGGTTTCAACAGTTCTTTTGGATAATTTCAAATCATCGGCAATCTCCTGATTGGTGATCCCCTCAAACCGGCTCATTTCGAATATTTTCTTGCATTGAGCAGGTAATGTCTGGATGATCGAGAAAATTTTCTGCTCCAACTCTGTTTCTTCCAGTTTATCATCAACATAAGCCTCTTCACTTTTTTTATTCAGGTATATATTGGCATGATGATCACGCCGGATCTGACTGTGTTTAATCTGATTTAAACACCTGTTTCGAACTGATTGATACAGATGGGCCTTAAGGGATGAGTGTATTTTTATCTCTTTGCGCTTCTCATAAAAGTTAACAATTACATCTTGCACCAACTCACGGGCTAAGTCGTCATCAATAACAACTTTTCTGGCAAACACTACTAATTGGGCATAATACCTGATAAAAAGTTCTTGAAACGCTTTCTCGCTTCCATTTCCAATTCCTTCCAGTAACTCTGCGTCGTTTACCTGATTTTGCATTAAATTAATCGTTGTTGATGTGCGATAGCAAAAATATAAATTCATCGCGAAAAGCAATCATTGATTGTGAGTTATTAGATAAATGGAATTTCGATTTTTAACTTTTTCCGATATTTCAATTGCCCGAAAGGTGTTTTTAACTAAATTTGTACTCCGATTGCGGGATGTGGCGCAGCCCGGTTAGCGCACTGGTCTGGGGGACCAGGGGTCGCAGGTTCAAATCCTGTCATCCCGACAAAAAAATGATACAAAAAAACAAAAGCCTGTGAATGATATCATTCACAGGCTTTTGTTTTTGGTAGTTATACCAATTGATATTGAATAAGAATTGACATCTAATCTTTTTAATTGCGGATAAGAAATGTCACCTTCTGACATAGAAAAAGAAATATATTTGGCAGCCATAATCCTAGTCCAGCATATAACGAATCCCTCTTTCAAGACCTTTTAACTCTGCCAGACCTTTTAGTCTTCCAATTAGGGGGTAACCCGGGTTTGCATCTCTCTTAAAATCATCTAATACTTTGTGACCATGGTCAGGACGCATAGGGATATTAACATCTGTTCTTCCAGATTTATCCCTTCTTTTTTGCTCTTCAATAATCTCTTTCATCAGCAATGCCATATCTACGCCTCCATCTAAATGGTTATCTTCAAAGAAATTACCATTGGGCTTTATTGTTGTGCTTCGCAAATGCAAGAAATGAACTCTTTCGGCATGCTGCTTAAAAATGGCCGACACATTGTTGATTGTGCTTGCACTCAATGAACCAGCACATAAGGTTATACCATTGTTTATAGAAGGTACTACATTGACCAACCACTCTAGATCTTCATTTGTGCTGACAATACGTGGCAATCCCAATAAAGGAAATGGCGGATCATCGGGATGTACAGCCAGTTTAACACCACTTTCTTCAGCTACCGGAATAATTTCTTGCAAGAAGTATTTAAAGTTTTCACGAAGCTGTTGCCGGTCAATATTATCATATTCTGATAGCAGTTTATTAAAAACATTCAGGTAATTTTTCTCACCTTCCTTAACCACTCCATCAATGAATGACTGAGTTTTGACTACAATATTATACCTAAGTCTATCAATTTCTTCTTCATTTAATGAATCAAATAACTTTTTAGCTGCATCAATTTGATGTTTGTTATAATTGCTGGCTGCATTGGGGCGCTTAAGAATAAACAAGTCAAACACTGCAAATAGGTTGGCATCAAAAAGCATGGCTTCAGCGCCATTATCCAATCTATAATGCAAGTCGGTTCGTGCCCAATCTAACACTGGCATAAAATTATAACAGATGGTTGTTAAGCCGCACTGTCCCAAATGGCGAACACTTTCTTTGTAATTGGCAATGTGTTGTTCCCGTAATGCGGACGCTTTCTTAATCTCCTCTGTAACAGGAAGACTTTCCACTACATCCCATGTAAGACCATGTTGTTCAATCTCATGCTTTGTTTTAAGTATTTCTTCAACACTCCAAACTTCTCCATTTGGAATATGATGCAATGCTGTTACCACTCCTGTTGCACCGGCCTGACGAATATCGGATAGTGAAACAACATCACTTTCTCCAAACCACCTTAAAGTCTTCTTTAATTCCATAATTTTTAATAATAGCTTACCAGTTATTTAGATGTTAATAGAAGATTTAGCACTAAGACAATTTATATAATGCAAAACAAACACAACAAGGCTATAAGCCTGATATTTAATTACATCTATTATTTTTAACAAGGCATTCATATTTACACCATTATCTTTATTTACAAGCTATGGTACCGTATAGAACTCTAAATCCGAATTGCGAACTATAGCAATCTGATCAATTACAATACCAGTCTGGTTAACCGCTAAACGTAAGGTATGCTTCCCGTCAGCATTATTCTTAACAGGAAGACTAGCAATTACCTGATTGCGAAAGATATTCTCTTTCCAAGCCTTACTCCTGCCTTTGGTACTGATTTCAATTGTCTTAGCCGCTTGACCGTTGAATGACAAGGTTAATTGTTGATCCCGATTATTAACATGTGTAGGCAAACAACGAACCTGTACCTGGTACTCACCCTCTGGCAACTCAAACTGATACTCCAGCCATGGCTGTTGTGTCTTAAAATAAGTATTAGTTAAGGGCATTAAGGTAACAGCTTCGTTGCTTCTTCCTAATTGCTCAACACTTGTCCATTGATAACCATCATGCCCTTGACATTGTGTATAAGCATTGGCTGATAAACCAACAATTGGCCCCTGATTGTTTGTTACTTTTTTAGCATCTGATTCTACTGGGGTAAAATCAGGTAGTTTGAAAACATTTAAATCACGAGGTGCCATAGACATCATGTGGTTCCACTTACCATTGGCAATTTCTGTATTATATTGCCTGGTCAATTCCTCAATTTGTGAATAGGCCTGTTTACTGCTAATGATATATGAATTTCGCTTATCGCTTGTTGTTGCATGGCGTGCCAATTGGGCATACAAGAATTTCGCATTCATCAATTGAGCACCTTTTATAGGATAACTTACCAACTGAAACCAGGCATCTTTTTTGTGATCGGATATGTTTTTCTCAAGTGCATCAATGTTATCAACTAATTGTTGATACTGATCTAAACGTCTTTGTAATTCATTCCCATTTGCATTCGGGTTATACTCTGTATCTTTTGTTTTGGTTATTGGTTCTACACCACTCCATCCCATAAATTCAGGACGACGCTCTGCAGCCAATCGATAATACTCAGCCATCGCATCAGCTAATGGCTCTGCCACTTTCGCTCCAAATTCGCGAGCTGCCCAATTGGTCATGTGCTGATTAATCGTCTTTTCCGATACTGAATTTATATCCCAAGCCATATCCAGGAACAGCTCCATATTGTACTCTGCTGGTTTTATATCCCCAACATTGACAATCCACATTTTACGCGCCCCGTTCTGATAAGCCCGATTCATTTCGTACCAAATTAAGCCTGGCTGAATAGTAGATAACCACAGATAATCGTGTGGTTTGCCCCAATAGCTTAAATGATAGTAAATGCCGGATCCTCCTGACCTTTTTTGTTCTTCTTCATCATTTAACCTTCGTATAAAACCATGGTTGTCGTCACACCACATAATGGTAACATCATCTGGAATCTGCAAGCCTTTGTTGTATAAATCCAATACTTCTTTATATAGCACAACGGTTGTAGCAATTGAATCAATTGGCTTTTTCTTAATGTCAACCAACATTTGTCGCTGGTCATCGATAATTTGCTCCAACATTTGGCACTTTTCCTCCAAGGTATTTCCACCGTGCATGTGGCCATCGTGAATTCCTCTCATTCCAAGTGTTACAATATTCTCGGCATCATTAACCTGTGTAATTCGATCACTCCAGTATTGTGTTACACCTGCCTTATTTGTGAAATAATTATAATCGCCATTTTCATTATGATCCCATTCATCGACATTATTTCTCAGCATTGGTTCGCAATGTGATGTTCCTACCACAATATGATATTTTTTTGCCATCTCGTTATTGCCGGGAACCTGATAAAATGCTTTGGTGCAAGGATGCATGGCCGGCCAAATGGTATTTGCCTTTAAGCGTAGTAATAATTGAAAAATCTTTTCATAAGTTTTAGGACCAATATCCCCGACTTCGGGTTCGAATGTTTTAGCAGCCCAGGGATGTAGCCCCCAGTCTTCATCATTAAGAAAAATTCCACGATACTGAACCGAAGGGCTTTCTGAAATTCCATTGCCAGGAATTACCAATTCAATTTTTTGTCGTTTATCAGGAACAACATCTGCCCACCAAACCCAGGGTGAAATTCCCATTCGTTCAGCAAGTTCAAAAATGCCATACACGGTCCCGCGAACATCGCTCCCTGCAATACTTATTAGCTCTCTTTCTGAAGTGATCTGAAAATGTTCCCATTTGTCTTTTAACAATTTATTTGAATTGCTTTGGGGATTCTCTATAATAATACAGCGTTCTTTAATAGATGGCAGTGTATTTGACACCACTATTTTTGAGCCTAAAATATTTTCAAGATCCGAAGCTAATTCCCGGGCTGCCCAATTAATTAATACATCGCACTGTGCATCAACCACTATTTGCCATGAAGAATCGACAGCAATGGTTTTGCTCGAAGTACTTTTTACAGGTTTACAGGCAACTGTAAAAAATAAAAGAGAAAGTATAAATGAATTTAATTTTAACGACATTGGTTTTATTTTATCAGTAAAAAGAGTCCAAATTTTATGTCAAAGTTACAAAAGCACCCTAAGTTAGAATGCCCTTACTTTCTAAACTTTACTAATAGCTTTCATGCCTTGAATTTAAAGTATAAAACTCAATATTTTCAAACTAAAATATAACTTCCTTTGAAGTTTCCACAAATCATTGACACAGGTGGAGATTAATAGCCATGAAAAGGTTGCTAATACAGCCTGCAAATAAATAGCACTTATTATTGTTATCGCCCATGTCATAATACTCGTTAAGCAGGGATTTAATTACAGCAACACAATCAAATTCGCCCACATAGCCAATTAGTATTTTATGATCAGGTACCACATTATAATCGCTCATGGTAATTGGAGCCTAATTGGCTTTAGCTAGGGCAAATGCGGCGATAACTCCAATATATTAGGGAACTCATTAAAAAACCCTTAATAAATTTATTTATTTTACAATAATTTCTTAATTTCACGGCCAATAATAAACCTAAATTCTCAATTTTACTATGAACCTTCTTTGTGGTGCCAAAAACCAGGCAGCTTATTGCCATGGTTTCCCTCTTTTTGTTTTGTTACTCATCAACTTTTACTTTCCCACATTTGCTCAAAAAGCTGATTTTCATGCTAATATTACCGAAGGTTGTAATTCTCTGGATGTAGAGTTTACCGATGATTCGGAGGGTGCTACATCCTGGAAATGGGATTTCGGAAATGGTAATCTTTCTACCTTGCAAAACCCCAAAGCCAACTATACAGCTCCCGGTGAGTACAATGTCAAACTGACTATCAACGGAAGCATTTCTGTGACCAAATCAGCCTACATTAAAATATACAATAACCCTAAACCTGATTTTGTATCAGACAGAACTTCCGGTTGTGTTCCCCTGCAGGTACAATTTGAAGACAAAACCGCACCTGCGGATGGAGAAATTGAAAGTTGGGTTTGGTATATAAATGGTTCTTCTATTTCCGAAGAGAATCCTAACTATACATTTAACGAACCGGGAAGTTATAAAATAACCCTGATGGCAATTGATGAACATGGTTGCTACGGTAATACATCAAAATCAAAGTTTATTACAGTAGGTAAAGTACCAGAAGTTAACTTTGATATTAGCGGAGATACGCCTTGCGAATTACCTTATAAGCCAGTCATTAAAAATACTACAACGGTTAAAGATGTAGATGAACCTTTTGTGTACATCAATAACTGGGAATGGAAGATAAACGATAAAGTTGTTTCAAACGAACAGGAATTAGACCACAGCTTTGAAAAAAACGGAAAATATACTATCTCGCTTTCTGCACAAATGGGGGCATGTACCGATTCTCTGAGAATTGAAGATGCCATTGTATTAAGTGTAGATACATTAGATTATATTATTGAGCAAGAAGGTCCCGGACTAAAAGACAGCATCTTTTTTGATATTAAAAACCAGGACCTTAAATATGTAGAATGGGACTTGGGAGATGGATATAAAACCAATGAAAAACAGTTCAAATATTGCTATGCCGATTCGGGGAAATATGAAATAAGCATTACTGCAATCCTTGAAAACGGGTGTCATTTATACAAAAAAGCCAAAGTTGACGTACTTCCTTCGCCTTTGGCTGACTTTACTTCAAAGCAGGAAAATACATGCAAGCCTCCTTTCAAAGTTAAGTTTACCAATACTTCCCAAATGTCAGACAGGGTCAAATGGTACTTTGGGGATGGTAGTTCTTCTGACTCAGACACCACGGTAACTCATACCTATAACAGTACGGGCGAATTTTCTGTAAACTTAATTGCTTACGGTAAAGGTGAGCCGGATACGATTACCAAAGTTCTCAATTTATACCCACCAGGAGGCATCCCCGTCATCACTGACCGGGATAAAGGTTGTATTCCTTTTAATGTACAGTTTAATACGGATACCTCACTCGAAAATGTTCATTGGGATTTTGGCGACAGACAGCAGTCTGCGCTTCAGTCGCCCAATCACACATTCAGCGAGGAAGGAGTTTACACTGTCAGGCTGAGTTATACCAATAAGGAAGGTTGCCCTGTCAGTTCAACAACAGTGATAAGTGGTGGCGAAAAACCAATTATTGATTTTGAAGTTACTCAAACAGATAGTTGTAATCAATCGCCCGTTGAACTGATCAACCATTCATCAAATTACCAGATTGAAGAATGGTACATTGATGATTACAGATATGTAGATGAACCCGGCAGCTACTCTTTTCGCTTCTTTTCACCGGGTTATAAGTCGGTTGAGCTGATGCTGGATAATTTCGGATGTACAGCTTCATTAAGAAAGGAAAAAGCCATTTATATCAAGCCTCCGGTAGCATACTTTTTTATGGAGGACCCACTCTGCGAAATTCCTGCGCGGAGCAATATCAGTAATTACACGCAGCAATACGATGAAATATCCTGGAATTTTGGCGACGGACATCATCAAAAGGATACTCCGGAATATCACACCTATGAAAATACCGGCAATTACTTTGTTTATCAAACAGTTGAAAACCACACAACCGGCTGTAAGGATTATGATTCTCAGGTTGTTCATGTATCTGTTACAGAGCCGGACTTCGATGTAATTGGAATAAATGAAGGGTGTCTGCCTTTCCCGGTTTCTTTTATTGACAAATCAACCACAACCGGCCAGCTACGCAGATGGTACTGGGATTTTGGCGATGGCAATATTGATACAACGTACACCGGTGAAGTTACCCATGTTTATACATCTCCCGGCGAGTTTGATGTAAAACTTACGGTTGAGGAGTTTTACGGCTGCCGCGAAACCATAATAGAGGAAAAAGCTGTAGTCGTCAATTATTCACAGGCGAAAATTGAATCAGCTAAAGACATCGTTTGTGTGGGCGAAACATTTGAATTAAAAGACGTTTCGACTTCCAGTTCAAACATTGTTGAACGTAGCTGGCTTTTTACCTCTGGTGAAACGGCAACATCTGAGATAGTCGAGCATACCTATAGTTTCCCCGGAGATCAGAAAGCCATATTAGAGGTAACGGATGAGAATGGATGTACCAACTCAGACACACTGAGTATGCACGTTCCGGTTGCAGAGGCCATATTTATTTTAGGAGATTACGCCTGTACCGATAATGAGCTGCAAGTGCAAAACATCTCACTGGGAGAAGAACTGAGTTATGCCTGGAGCTTTGGAGATGGAGATACATCAACAGAAAAAGAACCGAAACATATATACAGTGCCGATGGAACTTACGACGTCAATCTGCAGGTGACGACAAAGGGTGGTTGCTCCGGCTCCACAACCCAAAGTGTCAATGCGGTTACGCCAGTTGTTGATTTTGATGCATACAAAACAGAACTGGGATGTGCACGCAATGCTTTGCCAGCAGTATTTTACGATCATTCATCAGAAGATATTTATTCATGGGAATGGGATTTTGGCGATGGTGAAGGCGCTGTTTCTCAAAACAAAGACCCGCAATATCTGTACACCTTGCCTGGTTATTACGATGTCAAACTTACCGTAATCAGCAAGGGAGGATGTACCCGCGAACTGATCAAGGAAGATTTTATTCACCTGACCGGCCCTGTGGGTTCAATAACCACTGATGTTTCTGCAGGTTGTATACCTCTCACGGTTAACTACTCTACCGATACGGATATAACTAATCAGATTTCGTGGGATGTTGGTGATGGTACCAACCATTACGACGACCAACTGAGTTTTAGTCATACTTATAATGAATCACGGAGCTTCTTCCCTTCCATCATTCTGACGGATGAAAATGGTTGTAAGATGGAATACGATGGCGACCCGATTATTGTTGAAAGTTACCCGGAGTTATCCATCACGGCCGATACCAAAGATGTGTGTGAAGGCACATCTTTAGATTTTGAAGGCAATATCAATTTAAACTCGTCCCAGTTATCAAAAATCAGCGAAATCATCTGGGATTTTGGTGACTCCCAATACAGTAACGCCACCACTACTCCATCGCACACCTATTATACACCGGGAACATATGATGTGGAGCTCTATGTTAAAACGTCCATAGGTTGCAGCGCTACACTAAAGGAAGAAGACTTTATCACGGTTTTCCCTTCCACTCTGAAGGCTGGCTTCAGCGCATCCAAACAGAAAGCCTGCCTGGGCGAAAGCATCCTGTTCACCAACGAGAGTCAATCGGATTACTCCATTGTTCAGGAACGCTGGAGTTTTAACAACGGTAATTTTGCAACGGTTTCGCCTGTTACGCATACTTATAATAAAGCGGGTTCATCTGAAGCAAAACTAACTGTTACCGATCAGCAAGGCTGTATAGACAGCACAAGCATGCAAATCCAGATCAGCAATATCCAGGCTTCTTTTATTGCCGATCCTGTTTCGGGATACGATCCCCTGGATGTGGACTTTACTGAACAGGCATCGTCTGACAACACATTGGTTTCATGGGACTGGAATTTTGGAGATGGCACAAACTCTGCTGAACGAAATCCCAAACATTCCTTTACAGGAGATGATACGCAAAGCACTTATTATGTGTCGCTGACGGTTACCGATGATATTAATTGCTCGGCAACGGCAAAGGATACCTTGTATGCTGTTAATTATCCTCCTGCTGCTTTGAATGATACTCTAACGGTGCAGGAAGATAATGTGGCTTACGGCGATCTGGCCGCTAACGACTCGGAACCAGACGGGCAACCACTGATTTACAATCCAGTACCGGTTATTGGTCCAACGCATGGAACAGTTTCCATTGAAGAAAATGGTCAGTTCAATTATACACCCAACCCAAATTATTTTGGTACAGATGAATTTGAATATAGTGTATGCGATAACGGCATTCCTCAAAAGTGTTCTACTGCAAAGGTCTACATTAATGTACTCACGGTAGATGATTTACCACCTGTAGCTATGATTGACAGGTTTGAAGTCAACGAAAGAGAAAGTCTGACAGGAACAAGCATTTTGTTCAATGATATTGACAACGAAGGCATGGGATTGAATGTGCTGCATGATGATCCTGTAAGTGCTACAATACACGGAGACATTGTTCTGAATGCTGATGGAACTTTCAGCTATACGCCCGACAATTCATACGTGGGCCGTGACTCTGCGATGTATATCATTTTTGACAAAGGAATACCTTCCGAAAAGGATTCTTCGTGGATAGTTATTGATGTTTTGCAGGTGGAAGAACCGCCGGTTGCCATTGCTGATACGTTTAAGACCAATGAAGAGATACCGGTTACGCTTTTCAACCTTGCTGACAACGATACTGACCCCGAAAGTAATATTGATACCCAAACCGTAACAATTCTGGAATCTGTATCCGACGGAAGTATAGCAAACACGAATAATGAATGGGTGTTCACACCAGAGAAAGATTTCTATGGAACGGCACGCCTGTTATACAGTGTCAGCGATATGACCTTCCTGAGTGACACAGGTGAAGTGGTTATACACGTCAATCAGGTAAATGATCCGCCTGTGGCCAATGATGATCATGCCAACGGTTATGAGGACGTTCCTCTGGAGGTGGATATTCTGAGTAACGACATTGATCCGGACAATAACCTGGATGCATCCAGCTTTAAGCTGTTAAGCGCTGATGTGTCGGACGATGTTACGTTTGATGTCCAAAGTGGAGTTTTAACTTATTATTCAACCGAAAACTATATTGGCCCCGATGTACTGACTTACGAAATATGCGACTCAGCACAACTTTGCTCGCAAGCCAAAGTTTTTATTAACCTACAGCAATCCTTTGATGACGCACCAGTAACAGCACCCGATACACTTTGGGTCATCCAGAGTTTAAGCGATACAGCCAATGTGGCAGCCAACGATACCGATCCTGAAAATGATCTGGACAAAGAATCGGTTTACGTTGTTACAGATCCTGCTTCATACCCTGATATTACGGTACTGGAAGACGGACAAATTCTTGTGGACTATATCTCTAATCCGACATTTATTGGAAATGACTCGCTGGTTTATCAGATATGCGATTTACAGAACAACTGTGCGGTAGGTAAACTATATATCGTAGTTAAACCTCACAGGGAAACTATATTTATTCCTCAGGCCATCACACCCAACGGCGACGGAAAAAACGATCTTTTTGAAATAACAAGCATCGATAAATTCCCGAACAATCACCTTTATGTATATAACCGTTGGGAAAAGGAGGTTTACAGCAAGGAAGGCTACAATAATACATGGGATGGTACCTCCAACGACAAACCGCTACCCGATGGTACCTACTACTACTTATTGTATTTGTTTGAAGGAGATGACCCAATTAAAGGATTTGTTTACATTTCACGATAGATAAGACATGCGATATATCAAAATCATCATATTACTGATTGGCCTGCAACCGATAACGCTGTTAAAGGCACAACAAGAGAATCAATTTACACAATATGCCTTTAACCAGGCCATTATTAATCCGGCTTACATCGGCAGCATCAACTATATGAATCTGCAGATATCGAGCAGAAACCAGTGGGTAGGTTTTCCTGGTGCACCAAAGTCACACGCTCTTACCCTTGGCTATCCCTTAAAGTACTTTAATACGTCCATAGGTGTTACTGCTATGCAGGACAATATCGGACCGTTAAAAAATACCATACTCAGCTTAGGCTATGCTCACTCAGTGAAAATAAACGATAAAATAAAGCTCTCGCTGGGTTTAAGTGCCGGAATAAATATGTATGCCGCCAACCTGGATATGCTGCAAACCACGGATGGAGATGATCTGGTGTTACAGCAGGGAACCGTCAACCATTCTTCCTTCACCTTTGGTTCGGGCGTTTTCCTATATGCATCCAACTGGTACCTGGGCTTGTCGGTGCCTAAAATAGTAACTAACAGCTTTTCGCTGGGCAGTGACGAAAGTGACACGTATAATCTGAAAGAGCGAAATCACTTTTATCTGGTAAGCGGTTATGTATTTGATTTTAACAGTGGAAACATAAAGTTAAAACCATCGGTTTGCGTCAAGAAGGTGCAGAATGTAGGTCCAACTATTGATTTAAGCTTAGCTACCTCGCTTTATAATCGTCTGGCATTAGGAGGAGGACTGCGTAATCCCGATACCTATTTCACATTCCTCCAGGTAGCCATTACTAAAAACGTGAAGGTCGGTTATGCTTATGATTTCTCAAAATCACGCATCAGTAATTTCTCCAACGGTTCACATGAAATTGTTTTGGATCTGAGATTACATCGCGATGCTACAAAAATTCATTCACCAAGGTTCTTTTAAAAACAAGAAAACTCTGAGACTTTGTGCCTCTGAGTTCTTATTCTTTTGCTTTTCATCTAATTAATATAATATGAAACGAACATGTAAATTTTAATCTTAAAAATTACACACAACTTGTCCCGACTCAGGCGGGAGGGTAATGATTAAAATTTCTTGAGAGTTCCGTGTGGCAAACGAAAGAAAATTTTAAACACATGAAAAAGGTTTTTATCAGCATATACTTCTTAATTATCACAACAGTAATATCGTATGCTCAGAATGTGAACAAGATGCTGGGTGATAATTATTTTAATCATCTGGCTTATGTCAAAGCCATTAAGCATTATGAGAAAGCTCTAAAAAAAGATAGCTCCAATGTCCATATATTAAAGCATCTGGCAGCGTCGTATAAGCACACCGGCGACTTTAATAAGGCTGAAGAGTTATATGGTTTATTGCATATTCAAAAAGATACTTCGTGCATGCAGGACTATGCACGTTTATTAATCTATAACAACAAATATCATCTGGCCGATAGTGTACTTACCCAATTTAAGCTGTCGCTGCCCAATTACAACAAGCAATTGATTGATAGTCTCATGAGTGCCCAACCGGATTACAAGGTTTCACATGCAGGGATTAACACGAAGTATTCTGAATTCCGCCCCTGCTTTTCGGGAAACAAACTGATATTTACCTCATCGCGTGATACCAGCAAAAATGAATACGAATGGAACGGACAGCCCTACTTAAGTCTATTTACAGCGAATATGACTATTGATGGTAAACTGTGCAACGTACGATCATTTTCAGGATTGGATTCCCGATATCATATCAGTTCCTTTCAACATGTCAGAAACAGAAGTACGGCCATTTTTACCATGAATAATGCCAATGCCTTTAGCATCAACAAAAATGCTGATAATGAGGTTAACCTCGGCATTTATATGAGTAAGCGAAACAATGGGGAATGGCAAAAACCAGCAGCTTTAGAGCCTGTAACTGGTAATGACTTTTCATCGGCTCACCCCTATTTCTCTGAACACGATGACCGTTTGTACTTTTCATCCAACCGTCCGGGAGGCTTTGGAGGAAACGATATTTACTATGTAGAAGTGTATTCTGAAGGTACAAGTGAGCCAGTTAACTGCGGTGAAAGCATCAACACGCCAGGCGATGAGGTGTATCCATTTGTCCTGCCCGACAGTATGCTGTATTTTTCGTCCGACGGTCATCCGGGATTGGGAGGCCTGGATATATTCAGTGCAAAAATTGATGATGATATCTTTAATGAAGTAAGAAATTTAGGTGCTCCTGTAAACAGCTCCAGAGACGACTTTTCCATCGTATTCAATGAAGACCGGTCCATTGGTTATTTCTCCTCGAACCGCAGCGGCGGCGTGGGCGATGATGATATTTATCTGGTTAAAAAGATTATAAGACCTAAAATGATGGAGAAAAGGTCTGAAGTTGTAAAAGTAGAAGTGCCGGATAAACAACCGGTAAGTAATAAGCTGGTCGGATTGGAAACCATTGGTATCGGAGGAGCAGGTATTAATGCATTAGCCATTCCTGCAGGTACTGCTTCCGGAGTTTCATCAAATATCCCGCTAACCATTGAAGCCATAACGGCATTAATAGAAAGTGCTAAAGCAGGCAACGGAGCAAGCGATGAAGATAAGTTGAAGAATCTGAGATTCAGATTATATAATATTGATTTTGAGTTTAACTCCTGGGAAATAAATTCAGAAGCGGCCAAGGACCTGGATAAACTGGCCGATTTAATGTGGAAAAACAAAACCATGACCATTGAATTAAGTGCACATACCGACAGTCGCGGAGATAATATGTATAACAAGGCATTATCACAGGCACGTGCCGATGCAGCGCTTAAATATGTTCTGAAAAAAAGAATCAGCGTTAACAGAATAGAGGCCATCGGTTACGGGGAGCAAAAGTTGCTTAATGATTGTACCGATGGAGTGGATTGCCCCGAGGAACTGCATAAAGAAAACAGACGGGTTGAGGTTTTGATTACGGGGTTTTAGTGGGTAACTTACCCACTAAATCTCCCTTTAAAAGCGAGACTCAAAATGTACTTATTTACATCTTGTAAATCCCTGCTATTCATATCCCCTGATTAGGGGATTATAGGGGTAGTAAAAATTCCAAATTAAGTTGGAATTCTCTCTGTGGCCTCCTTTAACTCTGTGGTTGATTTAATAGGATTAACCGCCGAGGAAGCAGTAAACACAGAGAAGTTGAGGCCTGGACAAAGTCATTAAGTCAGTAAGTAGGTTTTTAATGGGTAACTTACCCACTAAATCTCCCTTTAAAAGCGAGACTCAAAATGTGCTTATTTACATCTTGCAAATCCCAACAATTTATATCCCCTGATCAGAGGATTATAGGGGTAATGATATTAAATCCTATAAAACGGATCGCATCTTTAATTCACAATTTGTGGTAAAGATGCGATCCGTAAAACAACCCATCAAAAAAGCCACCTCATAGTGAGATGGCTTATGCCTTTGAGCAAATAAATATTAGTTATTTAATTTTCTCGTACTTAACTGCCTTCATTACTTCCTTAACTTTTATGCTTGGCTGGTAACTTATTTTGTTACTTTTAATCTGGTCGTCAGTAAAATCTTCTTCAGTATCAGCACCACCACTGCTGATGTTAACCATTAATCGTCCCAAATCACCAAGTTCAACTGTTGCTCCCTGTTTCAAAAACTCAGGAAGTACTTTTGTAAACGCTACCAGTACAGTTTGAGTATCCAGCTGATTAACAGGTGAAATTTCTGCAATACGGTTCGATAATATATCAAGAGTTACATTTTTAGGCCTTACTATAGTTGCATAGTGCTTTTTAGGCAATTCTGGTTTTCCGGGTATGTGCTTGGCTACTACTTTGTAATCCATATTAAAATTTTTAGAGGTTAGAATAACGTTTAAGTAAATATGCATCGAAAATAAGATAATATATCAATTTAACCAAGTATTGCTATTTTATTTATATACAGTATAAATAATGTATTACTATTTTAATTGTTTTCCTTTTATCATTTGGGCATTTTTCCAGTTCATCACTATGAAAAAAGAAAATGCTCAGGAGGAAAATAAAAAACGGACAGGGGGATTTTTAATTTTCGTCAGGAGGATTTTCAAAAATGGACAGGAGGATTTTTGATTTTCCTGCTGTCCATTTTTTACATACAAAAACACATTTGGTTTACAATCACTTACGACCCTTCAAAAATAAATTACCCTACCCCCATATAGTGTGATTGTTTCATCTTTACATGTAAAAGAGTTTAGGTCTTTTCTTCCTTCTTACTAAAGGATAATACTTCGGAAAAAATCACCCCCCCATTCATTATCATTTAAACGAATACACTGCTATGTAAAATTACGGAGTGCATCACATCAGAAATTCAATATAAGTACCTTAATATGTGAAACGTTAACTATTAAGATGTTTTAATTGGATATTATTTACCTCGGTGATACACCCTCGTAGCTTAAACATAGATTAAGAAGATTAATAGGTAAATAGTATGTGTTTATCCAATAAATATTGGGGTTCGTGTAATTGCGACAAATAGCATTACTGACTCAATAAATAAAAGTGTAACATTGCAGTAATTAAGTATTCTATAACTTAAAACCTTACACATGAAAAAACAATTACTTTTAATTGCATGCTTTATTTATGGCATAAATCTAACAATGAGTGCTCAAGATGGTAATTATACCGCTGGAGTTGGAGCTGGAGAAAAAATCACGTCTGGTGACTTTATTACTGCTGTAGGAGATTCTGCCGCTTATAATAATATAAGCCATCGATTCGGGTCTTTTTTCGGCTATCAAGCAGGTTACAACAATACTGCCGATGAGAGCACGTTTATTGGATACCAATCCGGTTATAACAATACTACAGGTGGAGATAACCTGTTTATAGGATTTAGAGCTGGGTTCTATAACACATCCAGACACGATAACACTTTTTTAGGACATGGTGCCGGTTTCAACAATACTGAGGGAGATGATAATACTTTTGTAGGAGAAGGAGCCGGACTACGAAATACCACAGGAGATGATAATACCTTTATAGGTTGCCAGGCAGGTGCGGGTTATGGAACTTCAATAAACTCAGGTACAACAACAACCTCTAATCCTGCTACCGGATCAGATAACACGGTTATTGGATCTGAAGCTGGATATAGCCTAACATCTGGGGAGCAGAATGTAATTGTTGGTCATTGGGCAGGCTATGATTTAACTACAGGAAACTGGAATGTGTTTGTTGGTGATTCATGCGGTACTGATAATGCTGCAGGGTTTTGCAACACCTTTGTAGGGCAGGGTGCCGGAGCACGTAATGAGCATGCAGATTATAATACATTTATTGGATATCATGCTGGAATTCGTAACAATGTAAGTAACGGAACATCAAATGCGAGATTTAATAACTTTTTTGGTGCTTATGCAGGAGACAGAAATGAAGAAGGAAGTAATAACATTGCTTTTGGATATAATGCCGATTTTGCTGCTGATGGAACAAATAACTCAATAGTGATAGGTAATAATGCTTTAGCAGGTTCCGGAAACGGAGATAAAAACAGTATAATTGTTTTGGGGACCAGTGCTGTTGGTGGTGATAGCTATAGCATTGCTTTTGGTACACAGGCCAATGTAACCGGAAATAATTCTATTGGAATAGGCTATACCACTTCTGTTACGGCCAATAACTCATTTGCGTTGGGTAATACAGCCAGTGTATCAGCTAATTATTCTGGAGCCATTGGTTATGGAGCTTCAACCACTCAGGCCAACAGTTTAGTAATTGGGGGACTAACATCTACAGACCGCATGACTTTAGGGATTGGAACAGCTACTCCTAACCAAAATGCCAGTATTGATCTTTCCGAAACGGATAAAGGTTTTCTGATTAACAGGCTTTCGGAAACAGAAAAGACTTCTTTAGGAGGTAGTTTAACAACAGAAGATGAAGGTATGATGGTGTATGACAGCACCACCGATAAGCTGAGTATCTGGAATGGTTCAGCATGGTCCAATAGCGGTAGTCAAAGCCTTGACCTGACTGATCATATCTTATCTATTTCAGATGGTAATTCAATTGACTTATCTGCTTATCTGGATGATACTGATAACCAAACATTGGGTTTAAGCGGAACCTCTTTATCTATCAGCAGTGGTAACTCAGTTGACTTATCTTCGCTGCAGGATGGTTACGAAGCCAATACCGATGAGCAAACCTTAGGTTTAAGTGGAACCTCTTTATCTATCAGCGGCGGTAATTCGGTTGACTTATCTTCATTGCAGGATGGTTACGAAGCTAATACCGATGAGCAGACGTTAGGCTTAAGCGGAACTTCTTTGTCAATAAGCGGTGGTAATTCAGTTGATTTATCTTCATTGCAGGATGGTTATGAAACCAATACGGATAATCAGGAATTAAGTCTGAGTAGCCATACATTGAGTATTTCAGGAGGAAGTAATACCGTTAATCTTGCAAGTTATTTAGACAACACCGATGCGCAAAGCCTTTCTTTATCAGGAACCACTTTATCAATTGATAATGGTAAAAGTGTTGATTTGTCTTCATTACAGGATGGAACGGGAACGGATGATCAAACGCTTGCTTTATCCGGTACAACCTTAAGTATTGAAGATGGCAATTCAGTGGACCTTTCTGTATTGTTGACAGACTTGTACTCTAAAGTAGAGGCTCTTGAAACAAGAGTTACTGAGCTGGAAACTGAAAATAGTGAGCAAGCCACAAAAATTGAAACGCTGGAAAGCCAAATGGCAGCTGTAATGGATGCTATAGGTCTATCAACAAATGCACAACTTAAATTAACCGTTGATAAATCTAAACTATATCAAAACACACCAAATCCTGTTAACGGAACAACTACCATTAAATACTACCTGGCAGAACAAAATGTAACGGCATATATCGCTATTCATACCTTAACAGGAACTGAAGTAGAGCGCATTGATATACATGAAGCTGGAGAAGGATCTGTTCAATTCAATACCTCAGGATATGCACACGGCACTTATCTGTATTCGTTAATTGTAGATACTAAAGTAAAAGATACCAAACGAATGGTGGTGCAGTAGAATATTAATCTTCACCAAAGAAGTACAAATCCTCTTGCAGGTTCGCAAGGGGATTTATTTATTCCTAAATAGTTGTAATGCCATTTGTTCAAATCATTGATTAAATTATTAAGACCTTAATATCCCTGCGTCTTTGTGTATTTATTGCAGGTATCATATAGAATTATAGCAATTTAAAGTTAGATTTGCAGCACTTTCAAATAAGATTAAATTGCTGCCAAACAAAAATGAAAAAGTCTGTTCTACTCTACTGCTTATCTGTACTTTTAGTTTCTTGCTCAGTTGATAAAGTGAGAGTTGAAGGTGATGAGATAAACATCTCTGAATATGACTTAGAGCAATATAATCTGGAACTACAAGAATTTAATTTTTTTTGGAATCAGCTGGTCCAAAATACCCCGGAAGAAACTGTATTTACAGACACCATAAAAGGAAACGTTGGTTTTTGGATTAATTACAAAGATAAATTTGGAGAAAAACCGGACAAAAGAGGTTATGGAACCTTTCATTTTAGATTAACCAACGTAAAGCACGATAAATTATATCTTAACCATGGTTTAATCAGTTCTGCCTGCAATATATGGTGTAATAATGAATTGGTATATAGTTTTGGAAAAGTGGCCACCACAGAAGAGGAAGCGCAGGAAAGAGCAAAAAGTGGAATTGTAGCCTTGCCCATAAATAATAACAATGCTGATATATATATTGAAGTTTCCAGTTATTCTTTTTTTACAGGAGGCATAATCAGGCCCATTTATATAGGAACAAGAAATAATGCTATTGCTTATCGGGAGAAAAAGGGATTGATTGAATTTGGAATGCTGGCCTTTGTGTTTGCCATTGTACTGTATAATTTTATCGTTTCTTTTTTTAGAATTGGAGTAGATAACAGTTATTTGTTTTTTGCCATATTTTGCTTGTTGGCATTAGTGCGTCAAATGTGCTTAGGAACCATTCCTCTTGCGGTATGGTTTCCTGACTTTCCACCTAAAATATTCCATTTAATAAAGCATTTAGGATATATGTTGGGCAATTTTTTTGCCATACATTACTTTTATATTTTGTTTAAGAACGATGTGAATCGAACTATAATGAAAGCACTCGAACTTATAACCTTAATTTTGAGTGTCATATTTCCGGTTTTTCCGGTTTCATACGGACTTACCATTTCAATGATATCTCAGGTTGTAATGGCATTATCTTCTGTTTATATTTCTTACATTATTATAAAAACTATAAATCGCGAAAACTACGAATCTCTTATTCCATTAACCGGGTTGATATTGTTTTTTGTATTTATCTTACATGACGTATTGGTTGCAAACTATATCATCGATGGAGATTATAAACAACGCTATGGCTTTTTCGCCTTTGCCATTAGTCAAATTGCCTTTCTGAGCATCAGGCATAATAAAATGGCTTCGCAATTATCATTTGCAAAAGCAGATTTGCAAAAAGTAAGTGCCTTTACCAAAATACAGTCAGATAAAGAACAGCAATTTCTAAAGAGAATTCAATCCATAAAAAGCACAGGCAATTCCTCAAATGCAGATGAGTTGGTTTATGAAATCCGGAAACATATTGCACAAAAAGAAGCAGTATTATCCGAACCTAAAATTACCATCGAAAATATAGACAAATTAAATGCAGAGTTCTTTCATCGCCTTTCCACGAAATTTTCGGATTTAACCAAATCTGAAACAGAGATGTGTGGATATATACGGGCAGGAATGGATACCAAAGATATTGCCCTCATAAGAAATATCACTCCGAAATCAGTAAAAATGGCCCGTAGCAGGCTTCGTAAAAAGCTTAATATCGATGGTTCGGAAGACATTTATGCCTTTCTTTCTCAAATTTAACCCGTCTTCACCCCTTTTTTACACTTCTGATTATCAACTGAGTAAATTCCTGTAGACCCCAAATAGACCCCTGTTTTATTATCTTTTTAGCCCTGGTACGTAGATTTGAGTCCATAGGGTACACTGAAGTTTGTTGAATAAGCCATTCACTTTCGTTGTGATAATTTTCACTCATAGTAAGTTCCTCCCTATGGTTATCGGGAGACCATTAAAATTAAATAATAAACAGATGAAAAAGATATTTGCAATTTTGACAGCAGTATTAATAACAGCAACACTTTGGGCGCAAAGTCCTGACAAAATAAGCTACCAGGCGGTAATCCGTGATGCAAGCGATGACCTTGTAACAAACCGGTCCGTAGGCATACAAATCAGTATTTTGCAAGGTTCGGCAAGCGGTACAGCCTTGTATGTAGAAAGCCATACACCTGCTACCAATGCTAATGGCTTGGTAAGTATCGAAATGGGAACAGGAACAACCAGCGATGACTTTTCAACCATCGACTGGGCCAGCGGGCCGTATTTTATTAAAACAGAAACCGACCCTTCAGGTGGTACAAGTTACAGCATTACCGGCACCAGCCAGTTATTGAGCGTGCCCTATGCTTTGCATGCAAAAACAGCCGAAACACTTACAGGTACCATTATCGAAACCGATCCCTCTGTACCTGCCGGTACCCAAACAGGTGAAATGCAATATTGGGACGGTAGCGAATGGATAACAGTTGAAGCGGGCGACGAAGGTCAAATGTTAAGTTTTGTTGGAGGAGTACCAACATGGACAACTGTTATTGGCGTTACAACTGTTGCACAAACTGATGTATACAACTCCACAACAGGCAAAATATGGATGGATCGGAACCTGGGTGCTGCACAAGTTGCCACAAGCAGCACTGATGCCGATGCTTACGGCGACCTGTACCAATGGGGGCGAGCTACCGACGGGCACGAAAGCCGTACTTCCGACAGAACTTCAACCCTGGCAAGCAGCAACACTCCGGGACATGGTAATTTTATATTTATTGTCAGCAGCCCTTACGATTGGCGAAGCCCTCAAAACGACAACCTTTGGCAGGGGGTAAACGGAACCAACAACCCTTGCCCGGATGGTTACCGCTTGCCAACTGAGGCCGAGTGGGAAGCCGAACGCCAAACCTGGAGCAGTAACAATGCAGCCGGAGCTTTTGCCTCACCACTTAAATTAACTGTGGCTGGTGGCCGCGACTTTAGCAGCGCCACACTCTTCGATATGGATTTTATGGGCTACTACTGGTCGAGTACTATAAATGGTAGTGACCCGGAGTATCTGTACTTCCACAGCGGCGATGCCGATATGTCCAGCTACTTCCGTGGAGCCGGCCACTCAGTTCGTTGTATTATGGATTGAGCACCAAATTGTTTGAATCTTAATAACTGTATGGATTGAGCACCAAATTGTTTGAATCTTAATAACTGTTAGGATTTTATTTTTTGAAGTAAATATTACAAAAAAGAGGTATAAATGAGACATAAAAATTTAAAATTAAGTGCCATGCTCCTAGGGCTTGGACTAACGGCACTACAGGCACAGGAAAGCATTAATGCCGCGGGGAGTAATGCTTCGGGCAGCGGGGGGTCGGTAAACTATACTGTGGGACAACTGACGTACCAAACCCATACAGGCACAGGCGGTACGGTAGCCGAAGGTGTTCAGCAACTATTCGAAATCTCCGTAGTAACAGGACTTGAACAAGCCAAAGGCATAACCCTTTCGGCTTCAGCGTATCCCAACCCGGTAATGCACAACCTTACCCTGACCATTGACAATTTTGAATCTTCAACTTTGAACTATCAACTATACAATATGCGGGGAACACCTTTGCAAAGCGGAGAAATAACCGATAACCAGACAAGCATCGATATGAGTAATCTTGCACCGGCAATCTATTTTGTAAAAGTTATGCAGAACAACAAAGAATTAAAAACATTTAAAATCATCAAAAAATAGGGAGTGAGTGTGTGATGAAAAAGATATTTACAACTTTGACAGCCATATTAATAACAGTAACACTTTGGGCGCAAAGTCCCGAAAAAATGAACTACCAGGCGGTAATCCGCGATACAGGCGATAACCTTGTAACAAACCAGTCCGTTGGTATGCAAATCAGCATTTTGCAAGGTTCCACAAGCGGTACAGTCGTGTATGCAGAAACCCATGCACCTGTTACCAATACCAATGGCCTGATAAGTATTGAAATTGGAAACGGCGCTGTTCAAAGCGGTGATCTCACAACCATTGCCTGGGCAAACGGGCCATATTTTATTAAAACAGAAACCGATCCTTCAGGAGGCACAAGTTACAGCATTACCGGCACCAGCCAGTTGCTGAGCGTACCCTATGCTTTGCATGCAAAAACGGCAGAAACAATTACTGGTGGAATTACCGAAACCGACCCTGTTTACACCACAAGCGAAGCTGCCAATATCACAGCAACCGACATTAACAATTTAGGAAATTTATCAGGTACCAACACAGGCGATCAGGACATAAGCGGTATTGCAACAAACGCCCAGGCCATACAAGATACAGCAAGTCAGATACGTGCCGATATTCCCGATGTAAGCGGATTCATTTCAAGCGAAACCGACCCCGAATTTACCGCTTGGGATAAAGACTATGCCGATTTAACAAACACACCAACAACTATTACCACAGCCCAAGCTGATGCAATTACGGCTAATACAGGCAAAGACACTACAGGTATTTACCATACTAATCGCATTGCGCTTGATTTAGTAAGTGGCACCAACACAGGCGACCAGGATATTACAGGTATTGCCGTAAATGAACAAGCTATACAAGATACAGCAGCTCAAATACGCACAACACTTGCCACTGCCCTAACTTATGTAGATGAATTAGAACAAAAAATAGAAATTCTAGAATTAAAAGTTGAATTAAATTCTGGAGCAAGTGTTTCTGACTTACTAATAGCTGGGGCAAGTATTTCTAATCTACTATCAGCTGGGGTAAGTGTGCCGGATTTGCTAACAGCCGGAGCAAGTGTACCAGATTTGCTAACAGGTGGAGCGAGTGTAACGGATTTGTTAACAGCTGGAGCAAGCGAATCAGATTTTATTGGAGCTTATTACCAAGGAGGTATAATTTTTTATATTGATGCTACTGATGGTAGTGGTTTAGTATGTGCCGTATCCGATCAGAGTAGTAGTATACAATGGTATAATGGTAGTTGGATAAAAACAGATGTTACAGCTACAGCAGTTGGTACAGGGCAGGCTAATACAGCAACTATCGTTAGCTATCAAGGTTCAGGTAGCTATGCTGCACAAATATGTGCAGATTTAGATATGAATGGCTATTCTGATTGGTTTTTACCCTCTAAAGATGAATTAAACCTTATGTATACTAACAAATTGACTATTGATGCAACGGCAATAGCAAATTCAGGTAGTAGTTTAGCCAGTGCTTTCTATTGGAGTTCTTCGGAGTCCGATACCAGTAATGGCTACGGTGCTTGGAGACAGAACATCGGCAGTGGTTCCCAGAAAAGCAGCTATAAGAGCTTCACAAGTAGTGTTCGTGCAGTTCGTGCTTTTTAACTATTTAACTGTGTAGCGGTCGAATTTTGAAAAACACAATGGCACTTTACTATGAATTGCAAGTTTTAAAAGATGTTTACACACTTGTTCAAAAAGTGTTTTTATGTACACATGATTTTCCTTGAGAATATAAATACACACTTGGGCAAGATATGAAAAGAGACAGCATACAGTTTGTAAGGAGTATTATAATCGGCAGTAATTCTGACGAGAGTGGCGATCATCGGGCAAACGGCTACTCAGTCCGCTGTATTAAGGATTAACACTTTTAATTTACCTCGTTGGACAAAAGCTTTGCTATCCCACGGGGTAAATCCCTTGAATTCCTAAAGTGTTGGTGAATTTTATAGCACCATCCCTACGGGATTCTATTTGTGATTATATAACCCTTCTTCCACCATAACATCATCGCTATCTGATTCTTTCAAACTTATTGTGATAATATGTTGGTTTTAAAAAATAATGACATAAAAAATGAAGACGCTTTTATATTTGAATTCCATGAATAAAGCAACATTTGGAATCATTTCTCTACTGTTTAGTTTTACTTTTACATATTCACAAAACACGGTTACCTGTACTTTCCCGGAGCTGGCACACGGACAAATTAAATTGGTAGGCTACATTGGATTTGATACGTACACTATAGATAGCACACAAGCTAATGAAAAAGGCGAATTTAACTTGTCGTTTAGTAAAGAAGATTGTGGCAGGGGGTATTTGCTTTCAGAAGATGGTAAATCCTTAGTTATTTTGTTGGTAGAAAACGAAAACCTTCAATTAACAGGTGAGAACTTTGAATTATCAGAAAGTATCAAAATTTTAAATGGCAAACAAAACAGGCTTTTCGAGCAATATGCTACTGAACACCCTCGCAGGGAGCAATGTCTGGGTGCATGGGATTATCTGGCAAAGATTTACAAGCTGGACACACTTTTTTCCACCCATGAACTGACCAGACAAGCCATTGAAACGGAGATAAAACGCATTAAGGCAGAGGACTCTTTATTTTTAACTAAGCTGCCAACAGATTCTTATTTGTGTTATTATTTGCCAGTGCGTAAGTTGGTAAGTTCGGTTTCTATCATTGCCCAATACCGTACCAAAGAAATTCCAACAACTTTTGAGGCATTTCGAAACATGGATTATACTGATCTACATCTTTATAAAAGCGGATTGTTAAAAGATGCCGTTGAAAGTCATTTCTGGTTAATTGAAAACAGCGGTCGGTCGTTGGATTCGGTATATATTGAAATGCAAATTTCCATTGACCGCTTGCTTGAAAATTTAATGGCAGACGAACAAAAGCTCAATAAAATAACATCGCACCTGTTTAAGTTTTTAGAGCAACGAAGTTTGTTTACGGCTTCAGAGTACCTGGCCATAAAACTACTCAACATGAACTCGTGCACCCTCCACAACGATTTAGCCGCTCAACTGGAAAGCTACCGTGCCATGAGAAGAGGCAATATTGCCCCCGGAATTGTTTTTAATGGCGATGTGTTTGCACCCGGTTACTCCGGTTCTAACATACCCCAAAAACTATCAGACATACAATCCCCGTATAAGGTAGTGGTGTTTGGAGCAGGCTGGTGTCCGCAATGTCCCGTTGAGCTGCAAAGCATAGCCCAAAACTATACTAAATGGAAGCAATACGGTGTAGAAGTAGTTTTTATCTCCCTCGACGAAGACCAAGAAACCTTTACAAATTTTACCCAACCATTCCCATTCATCAGCACCAGCGATTACAAAAAATGGGACAGCCCTGTCGTAAAGGATTATCACGTATTTGCCACTCCAACCATTTACCTGCTTAATCATAATCATGAGATCATGCTAAAACCGGGTTCTGTCAGGCAATTAGATTCCTGGATAGATTGGTACTTGGTTCAGGGAAATAAATGATCCATAGCAGACTACGCAAAAAACTTAATATCGATGGTTGCGAAGATATTTACACCTTTCTTTCTCAAATTCAGTCATTCTCATCTTTCTCGAATCAACTCTTTTTCAATCGATTGTACTCTCATAAACTTTAAATACCACTAATTCTATCAGGCTTTGGTTTAGAAATATAAATTCATAAAACATATACAAATGAAAAAACAACTACTATTTTTTATATGCATTCTTTATAGCATAAATCTGAGTGTTAGTGCACAAACCGCCAATTATATAGCTGGTAACGGTGCAGGAAAGAATGTAAATTCCAATAGCGGCTACAATACCTTTGTTGGGGACTCCGCTGGTTACAGCGCAACCAGTGGAACCAATAATGTACACGTTGGTTACAAAGCTGGATATTTGTACGATTCGGATACTGACAATACAGTAATTGGAGCCTATGCTGCGGACCAAACCAGTTCAGGGGTGGACAATGTAATTATTGGTACACGTGCGGCCCGTGCCAGTACAGGAACCGATAATGTGGTTATTGGCTCAGATGCTGGTTCCAGCATGAATGGTACCGCAAGCGACAACGTCATTATTGGGGAAGAAGCAGGCTACTCCCTTACTGATGGAGACGATAATGTATTTATTGGCGAAGATGCAGGAAAGGACAATACGGCCAGTGACAATACCTTTGTGGGTAGCCAGGCAGGTGCCAATAATACTACTGGCACTGGAAATACCTTTCTTGGGGCGGAAGCCAATAGTACTATTACTTATGATATTCATCCAGATGATAACATATCAATAACCAACGGAGCAGTAGGTTCTAGCAATACCACAGGGTCGGCCAACACTTTTTTGGGAAGTGGTTCGGGGGCAGACAATTCTACGGGAAGTGCCAATACTTTTGTAGGGTATGCAGCAGGGGCACAGAACGAGTACGCTGGCTTTAACACCTTTGTAGGGTATGCTGCTGGTTGGGACAATGATCGTCTTAAAGATAGTAACACAGCTCAGTACAACACCTATTTGGGCTACTTAACAGGAGGCAATAACCGGTCTGGAAGTTACAATGTGGGCATTGGCGCTAAGGCTGATTTTAACAATACTGACCGTTCGGGAACTACTTTTGTAGGCTACGATGCCTATGTAGGAGCCAATTATGCAACCATGTTGGGCTATGATACCTATGTTAGTGGCGATTATGGCATTGCCATTGGTTGGTTTGCTTATGCTAAAAACGCTGGGGCCATAGCCTTAGGGAAAGAGGCTTATTTGCAAAACGGTGCAAGCTACTCCATAGGTATTGGTTATGAAACCAGCATTGCCGGTGATAATGCCCTGGCTATTGGCCGCAGAACTGAAATTACAGCGGACAGTGCTATTGCCATTGGAGCGTACGCTTCTGCATCAGGCATTAATTCGGTGGCACTAGGTACCAATGCAAGCGTAACGCAAGACAACAGCTTTGTGTTGGGGGGAACCTCCGCCGACAACCGTATGACTTTGGGAATTGGAACCACAGCACCTAACTTAAATGCCAGTATAGACCTTTCCGAGGCAGATAAAGGTTTCCTGATTAACCGCATGAGCGAAACGGAACTTACGAGCTTTGAAGCTTTGTTAAGTACTACAGATGTAGGGATGATGGTTTTTGACAGCACCAATTATAAACTAAGCCTTTGGGATGGTAAGCAATGGTTGGCCGCAGGCGCACAAACACTTGGTTTAACAGATAATACACTTTCTATTTCTGATGGAAATTCAGTAGACTTATCAGCATATCTTGACAATACCGACAACCAGGAACTTTCAATAGCCAGTGATATTCTTAGCATTTCGGGAGGCACCAATACCATTGATCTTTCGGGATATTTAGACAATACCGATGCCCAGGATATTTCTTTTACTGGCACCAGCCTAAGCATTGAAAACGGAAGTACCGTGAATCTATCTTCCTTGCAAGATGGCTACGAAGCCAACACCGATAACCAGGAGCTATCCTTATCAGGTGATGTTATTAGTATTTCAGGAGGAACAGCAACAGTTGATTTATCAACCTATAAAGATAATACCGATGCCCAAAACCTGTCTCTCTCTGGAATATCTTTATCTATTGATAACGGCAATAGTGTAGACCTTTCGTCTTTGCAGGATGGAACCGGAACAGATGATCAAACCCTCGCTTTATCTGGAACTACTTTAAGCATAGAAGATGGCAATTCGATAGATTTATCAACTGTTCAAGATGGTTATGAGGCCAATACTGATGAGCAAACACTGGGGTTAAGCGGTACTTCTTTGTCTATAAGCGGTGGCAATTCTATTGACCTATCTTCTCTGCAGGATGGAACCGGAACAGATGATCAGACACTTGCTTTATCGGGTACAACTTTAAGTATTGAAGATGGTAATTCGGTGGATCTTTCTGCATTATTAACTGATCTGTACTCTAAAGTCTGGGCGCTTGAAACAAGGGTTAGCGAACTGGAAACTGAAAACAGTGAACAGGCCACCAAAATTGAAACACTAGAAAGTCAAATGGCGGCTGTAATGGACGCTATAGGTCTATCAACAAATGCTCAACTTAAACTAACCGTTGATAAGTCAAAACTCTACCAGAACACGCCTAACCCTGTTAACGGAACAACTACCATTAAATACTATGTGGCAGAACAAAATGCAATGGCATATATCGCTATTCATACCTTAACAGGAACTGAAGTGGAGCGCATTGATGTGCAGGAAAGCGGCGAAGGGTCTGTACAATTCAATACCTCAGGATATGCACACGGTACTTATCTGTATTCGTTAATTGTAGATGCTAAAGTAAAAGATACCAAGCGAATGGTGGTACAATAATAAAGGTAAACAGTTACATACCGGTAATCAGCTCTCCTACTTTTGAAGCAGGAGAGCTGATTTTTACCTAGTAAATCAGTCACATGTTTTTTGTCTAAATTCTAACTACTTACTTGATGATATTAAAGATCCAAAATCAAATCATCAATCGAAGTACCTTCTTCTGCCAGTTTTTTATTAACACGGTGCTTTGTAACCTTTACTGTAGTGGGGCTTATCTTTCTAATATTTGCAATCTCCTTAGTGGATAGTTTCAGTTTTAAATAGCCTAAAATCTCTATCTCACTTTTGGTTAGTTTAGGGAAACGTTCTTTAAGTTTTTTCTCAAATTCAGAATTTACCGTATCAATATTTTCCTGTAGCTGACTTCGTTTTTCATCTGCGTCAAATTGAATGTTCAAATCAGCAATAAAGCTACCCAATTGCGTTTTAATGGTTTCGTCTTTACTTTTATAAATAAGCTTCAATTTTTCCAAAACACCTGCTTTAAAAGAATGTCTTAATCGATTATCAATAATTACTCGTGATAAATCATCCTTTTTATGAGTGAGGCTAAATTCTAAATAATCTTTTTCTTTTTGTAACGATCTGTATCGGTCAGTTAGAGCAAAGGCCAAAAGCAGCACCTCACATAACACTCCAATAACATAAAAATTATTGGTAAAGTTATTGGCTGGCAATACACTTATATACATTAAAGTCATAACCATTAAACCTGTCAAAGAGCATATCCAACCGGCTAAATAATACCTGGCATGCTTGCTGCCTTTTTTTACTGCCATAATTCCGGCATAAATAGCAATAATGGAAAAAGAAAAATTTGCATAAACCACTGACTCGAGATGCATTTGTTTTCCATACATTCGAAGCACACTAACAATCGTTGCTGAAATAAAAGAAGCTAAAGATGAAGCAATCATTAAATAATAACTCACCCTATCGTTTCTCCTTAAATCTAAAAAGCGAATACTAAAATTAGAAGAGGTAATAACATACAATACCGTTGGGAATGCAACAATATAGGGCGACCAGTGTACATATGCATCCGGCAAGTTATAAGAGAGGAAACCTCTTATTGACAGCACCGTTATACCAGTAGCAATATTAGCCAGTATATAATGAAAGTAGACATTATCTTTTACCCTCAGCCCAATAAAAAAATTGAATATGGTAATAATTAATAGACCTCCTACAAACAGGCTAAGTATACCTGTCTCTATCAAATCGCCTTTAATTAACGTTTCCTCGTTAACAATTGAAATATTAAACTGACGGCTGTAAGTACTTATAACTCTTAAGTAAAAAGTTGTGGTATCATTCGCAATTAATGTAACCGGAAAGCAACTGCTATTGGTTCTAAGGGTTCGCTCCTTATCGGCAAGGTGAGCTCCTGTACTAACACTCTCCCACTTCCCGTTGCCACTAAAGTAAATTGTGGCAGTGTCAATTAAAAACTTACTTACTTGTATGATTCTTTCTGCATCACGATTACACGGATTATAAATACTGAATTTGATCCAATCAACTCCGTTGTTGTAACCTATATTGATTGTATTGTAATTATTCTTTATAAAACGAGCCGATTGTACTTCCTCAAGACTTAACGTCCCATCCGGTTCATGCAGTAATTCAACGTTACTACTTATATTAGTTTTTTCTTCGTCACTTAATAGAACAATCTCCTGACCAATAATGGAAAAAGAGAATATAATTTGCATCAAGAAGTATAGGAAAATCCCCTTCATCAAATAATCAATTTTAAAATCACAGCTTTTGGCCTTGATAAGGTAAATATCTTACAAAGATAGTACTCTTAGTTTTTGAAAAAGTTATAAAAATGTAAGGATCCTATCTAAAGAATTAACCGAGATCTTGTCTTTTCTATAAATAAAACCACTGCTATTATCCTGTATCGCAAGGCCTCCTATATCTCACATTATATGATCATTAGCTTGTGCATAAACCTTTTGAAACCCCTCTTAAACCTATTGAAACCCTTATTTTGGCACAAAGATTTTTTGAATTCGTAACCTTAACACAAAACACAAAAACATTCAATTATTGGAAGTTCTGCTTCTGCCACACTTAATACCAATTTAATTAAATAATACCGTATGGTATAATGCTGATCGACTTCTAAAGTCACAGAATGTGTGTAACAAAGTTATGCGGCATTTTAGAATGCAAATCGGTATAACAATATCAGGTACTGATTTAAGAGAAAGTAGAGCACCATAAAACAAAACGTATGAATAAGACAATTTTACTTTTCACCTTATTATCACTTATTGCAACCAAAGGTTTTACTCAAACCGAGTTTATCACAACCTGGAATACTGATTCAGAGGATGATCCTGGATCAACTACTATTACTATTCCAACAAACAGTGCCTACGCCTACAGTTATAATGTAGATTGGGATAACAATGGAACTTTTGATGAGTTCGGAATAACAGGTGATATTACCCATGATTTTGGAAGCACAGGTACTTATACGATTCGAATACAAGGAACATTTCCCGCTATTTATTTTAATGCTGGTGGCGACTGCGAAAAATTACTATCTATTGATCAGTGGGGAACGATTGCCTGGTCTGATATGAACTATGCTTTTGCCGGTTGTGAAAATCTAACTTACAATGCAGCCGATACACCTGATTTATCAGCCGTAACCGATTTAAGCGAAATGTTTAAAGGCTGTTCCGTTTTTAATGGTGACATTTCTAATTGGAATGTAGATAATGTAACTACAATGGAAAACATGTTTAAATATGCCTATGAATTTGACCAGGATTTATCCAACTGGGATGTAAGTAACGTCACTATAATGGACGGAGTGTTTCATAGCGCCACCAACTTTAATGGTGACATCAGCAACTGGAATGTAAGTAATGTTACCTCCATGTCATCCATGTTTCGTAATGCCGATAGTTTTAATATTGATATCAGCGACTGGAACGTGAATAATGTAGAAAGCATGTCATACATGTTTTACTATGCCAAGTCGTTTAATCAGAACATTGGGAATTGGAAAACTGATTCCGTAACGAGCTTATTTCGAACATTTACTACTGCATTAGAATTTGATCAGGACCTAAGCAACTGGAATGTGAGCAATGTAACCACAATGAGAGAAATGTTTTTTGTATCGGGATTATCTACACAAAACTACGATAAACTGCTTCAGGGCTGGAGTGCACAAAACGTACAGGATGGTGTTGATTTTGGGGCTATGGGAGTAGGTTATTGCAATGCCGGAAGTTATAGAGATACCCTTATTTCAAAACACGGTTGGTCTATCACTGACAATGGACAAACATGCGATGATACCCATTATTTTATTACCACCTGGAAAACAGATATTGAAGGGACAAGCAACGACTCAACTATTCTTATACCCACAAATGACGATTATTCATACAGTTACGATATAGACTGGGATAACGATGGCGTATTTGATACCTTAGCCATTACCGGAGAGTACGAACATACGTTTAGCGCTCCTGGTACCTACACCATCCAAATTCGCGGGATTTTTCCTGTGATCAATATGAATTTTGAAGGGGATAGGGAAAAGTTACTTTCTGTAGACCAATGGGGAACGATTCATTGGAAAACTTTTAGCAGCGCATTTGCCGGTTGTACAAATATGGATATTCTGGCAACAGACACGCCAGATTTATCAGAGGTTAATTCCTTAAGTGCAGCATTTTACGAATGTACAAGTTTAACACAGGGCTTATCTGATTGGGATGTGAGCAATGTAGACAATATGAGCTATACGTTTCAAAGTAGCTCTTTTAATGGAGATATCATTTCCTGGAATGTAAGTTCGGTTGAAACAATGTTTGCAATGTTTAAGAACAGCAGTTTCAACCAGAATATCGGTAACTGGAACGTGAGCGCGGCAAGTACCTTCCAGTATATGTTTTCCGGAACTTCATTTAATCAAGACATCAGTTCCTGGGATGTTAGTTCATCTACTATGTTGGACCACATGTTTGAAGGTAATTCACAGTTTAATGTTGATATTAGTTCCTGGAATGTTAGCAATGTCAAGCTATTTCAAAATATGTTTAACAATGCAGAATCGTTCAATCAGGATTTAAGTAGCTGGAACATTGAAAATGCCGAAGTCCTTTCCGATGTTTTCAGTTATTCAGGCCTATCAACTGAAAATTACGATTTAATACTTGAGGCTTGGTCGCAACAAGATGTAAATTACGGGTGTAGCTTCGGAGCAGAAGGTATTTCTTATTGTAAAAGCGGGGATTATCGTGAAAGCCTTACTGCCAATCAGTTTTGGAATATTTCCGATGCCGGACAGGAAATGGAAGCCCCTGTTCCTAATCTGCAAAACCTACCGGATGTTATTGGTCAATGTGAAGTAACACAATTGATTGCCCCTAAAGCCACAGATAACTGCTCCGATATGGTATACGTTTCGCATAATGCAACATTACCGATAACAGAGCAGGGAACAACTCTGGTAACCTGGACTTTTGAAGATAGCAATGGCAATACTAGTACCCAAACGCAAAATGTAATTATTGAAGATGTTATGGCTCCTGCAATTTCATGCGTGGAAGATAAAGAAATTAAGATTATAGGAAATTCATATACAGTTCAGGGCTCTGAGTTTGATCCGGTAAGTACATTTGATAATTGTGAAATTACCACCATTGTTAATGATGTGAACAATTCAGAAACTCTGGAAGGAGTTGAGCTACCGGTGGGTACAAATACCATAAGCTGGACTATAACTGATAATTCAGGCAATACCAATACTTGTACTTTCAATGTAGTGGTAAGTACGAGTACAAGCCTGGAGTCACATCCGTTTGGTAATATTAAATTATACCCAAACCCGGCAAAAGATTATGTATTTATTAAGGGCTTAACAGGTTATGCTCGTGTACTCCTAAATATCTACAGTGCAAATGGCAACATGATTTATTCCACAAATACTTCTCGCAACCTCAAAGTTGCTGTTTCAGAATTTGAATCCGGAATATATTTCATACAAATCAACCATCCAAATCTTGTTGAAACACTAAAACTAATAATTCAATAGATAAACAAGGTTAGAAATGCATATTGAGATTTTATCTCTGTCTCATTTCTCCTTGTCTCTCATATATCTATTCATCTCATATCAAAAGGAAATATCATGAAAAAACAATATAAATCTTTACTTCTTGCAGTTCTTATTTTAGCTACCTGTAGTAACATCATCAGGGCACAAACATTAAACGAGGGCCAGGGAGAAGGTTCATTAGAGAGTATAACTACCGGTGACTTTAATACCGCTTATGGCGACAGTACAGGATCAAGAATTACTACTGGTAGCCAGAATACATTCTTCGGTTACCAGGCCGGAGTAAATCATACTTTTAATGAGGCTGTATTTATAGGGTACCAGGCTGGCATGAATAATACAAAAGGCTTTGATAACACATTTATTGGCCACCAGGCAGGTGTAACAAATACTACTGCAGGAGATAACACTTTTGTTGGTACGGAATCAGGTGAAATGAATACCTCCGGTTATGATAATACTTTTATTGGAGAAGAATCAGGTACCAACAATACCACCGGGTACGAAAATACATTTATTGGTGAGGATGCTGGCTTTGATAATACAACGGGATACAGGAATACTTTTATTGGCAATGAGGTAGGTTTTAAGTCAGTGGCAGGATATCACAACACCGGGGTGGGCCATGAGGCACTTTATGATGTTGATTACGGATATAATAATACGGCAATTGGATACCTGACAGGAGAGGATATTGGCAGTGCTAATAATAATTCAATGTTTGGAACAGAAGCGGGCAGGCATACGGAACATGGTAATTACAACACCTTTATTGGAGCCTACTCGGGGTGGGATAATAACAGAACCAATGGTTTAGATAATGCCAGCAGAAACACCTATGTCGGCTACTATACAGGCTACACAAACCGGGAAGGAGAAGATAATGTAGGAATGGGGGCATTTTCAGATTATGAAGATCTATACAATTCCCGCTGCACCTTTATTGGAGCCAACAGTACCCCAAGTGAAGATGATGTAGTTATGTTGGGGTACTCCATATATAACGATGGTCAATATGGTATTGCTATAGGTAATGAAGCTGATTTACGCGGAAAAGGTGCACTTGGATTAGGATATCAACTCAATATGGATGCTAACTCCGGGTACTCCATTGGCATTGGCTATCAAGTAGATATAGATAACAATCATTCAATTGCTATTGGTCGAGGTACTGCTATTGCTGCTGATAGCTCAATAGCAATAGGTGCTTATTCCAATGCTTCTGGTGTCAATTCCGTTGCTTTGGGAACAAGCGCAAGTGTTACTCAAAATAATAGTTTCATAATTGGCGGTACGGATGAATCTAATCGCATGACTTTGGGTATTGGAACTACTGCCCCCAACCTAAATGCCAGTATCGACCTTTCAGAAACAGATAAAGGTTTTCTGATTAACAGGCTTTCGGAAACAGAAAAGACTTCTTTAGCAAGTAGTTTAACGACGAATGATGAAGGTATGATGGTGTATGACAGCACCAACGATAAGCTGAATATCTGGAGTGGTTCAGCATGGTCAAACAGCGGTTGTCAAAACCTTGACCTGACTGACCATACTTTATCCATTTCTGATGGTAATTCAGTTGACTTATCTTCATACCTGGATAATACAGATGCTCAGGAATTAAGTCTTTCAACCAATAACTTAAGTATCTCTGGCGGAACCAATACTATCGACCTGTCAGGCTATTTAGATAATACCGATGCTCAAACCTTATCTCTTACAGGAACCGATTTAAGCATTTCAGGTGGAAATACAATTGATGTAAGTGCATTGCAAGATGGCTATGAAGCTAACACGGATAGTCAGGAATTATCCTTAACCTCTGATGTTTTAAGCATTTCAGGTGGAACAAATACTATTAATTTATCAGGTTATTTAGATAACACCGATGCTCAGGATATTTCATTATCCGGTACAAACCTTTCGATAGATAATGGAAGTACTATTGACCTGTCTGCGCTTCAGGATGGAACCGGAACGGATGATCAAACCCTTGCCTTATCTGGAACAACTTTAAGCATAGAAGATGGTAATTCGGTTAATTTATCATCTATTCAGGATGGATATGAAGCCAATACTGATGAGCAAACATTAAGTTTATCAGGAATAAACTTAACAATTGCAGGCGGCAATACTATAGATGTTAGTTCATTGCAAGATGGTTATGAACCCAACACAGACAGGCAAGGATTATATTTAGATGATGACTATTACCTGGGAATCGACAACTCTGACTTTGGTGTGTACCTTACAGAGTATATGGATAACACCGATGAGCAAACATTATCAGTTAGTGGAACATCCTTAACTATATCTGGCGGAAACACAGTAGACTTATCAGAAATCTTAATAGATCAGCAAGATCAAATTGAAAGTTTGGAAGACAGGGTTACAACATTGGAAACACAAATGGCTGAAGTACTTGAATTATTAAATTTATCAACCAATGCACAACAGCTTAAATCCACAAGTCAAAAAACAAAGCTTTATCAAAACACGCCCAATCCTGTTAACGGAATTACAACAATTAAATATTATTTAGCAGAACAAAATGCACCAGCGTATATCACCATTTACACCCTATCTGGGACTGAAGTAGAACGTATTGAGGTGCAAGAAGGCGGAGAAGGATTTGTACAATGTAATACTTCATCTTACACCCCGGGTACATACTTATATTCTTTGTTTGTTAATAATAATGTAAAAGATACAAAGCGAATGGTGGTGAAGTAGAACACTAACAGCAAATAAACGAAAATCCTCTTTCCATATGGAGAGAGGATTTTTACTTTTATTAACCTGAGCCGATTTAATAATTTCCGGTATAGCAAAATGGGCTTGGAATCATTTTGTTTATTCATTAGTTAATGCCGGTTATCATTTAAAGCTTAATATAATTTTCAAATCACTTGCTGTTCTGTTTCATTCCATCTATCTGACACTTCACCTCGCTAATTCCACGCTTAAGCTTTTTTTACTGGACAACCATATTTAATCGCTCTATATTTACATGTTTGGAGGTTCAACAATAATAATTAGTGTTGATGTAAAATTTTCTGCATCAGTTAAGAATTGGGATTAGAATGAAAAAAATTTTAGGGAGGTATAAATATTGGATATTAATTATTATTGTTCTCATAACCATTCTTTCATCCACACAACTTTCACAAATTAGAATCAACCCGGGATTTGAAAAATACATCCCGGAACATGTTGGTAACAGAGCTTATATCAAAGAATTAAACAACATATTTGGCGGAAGCGAAAAGGTAATGTTAATTCTAAATTCGGAAACCAATATCTTAAACGACAAAAGCTTTGAACGACTTGAGCAACTTACATTACAATTAAAAGACTTACCAGGAATTGAAAACTGTCTTTCCATACTTGATGCAATAGAATTCAGCTACAACGATGGATTTTCAGAAATCAATCCCTTAATCACCGAATTTCCTGAAAGCATTCAGGAACGTAATGTTCTGAAAGACAAAATTACCAATAACCCAATGGGGAAGCGTTTTGTCTCCAAATATTTTAAGTCCACCGCAATTATATTGACAAAGAGTAATGATGTAGCAGATAAGGAATTAATTCCTTCAATTGAAAACGTAATTAAGAACACGCCAGGAGACGAAATGGTATATGTAGGTGGATTGTCTTATATCCGCCAATCAATAAAGGGGTATATAAAATCAGACTTGATTTTCTTATTACCACTGGCATTATTTTTAATGGTAGTAATGCTCTACTTTTCATTTAGGGAATGGAAAGGTGTTATACTACCATTTCTGGTTGTTATCTTATCCATATTGATCTCGTTTGCTCTCATGGCAATTATGAACTGGGAAATTTCCTTGATTTCTGTATTGCTCCCCATCATGCTTATTGCTATCGCAAATGATTATGGAATTCATTTAATAAATCTGTACCAGGAAAAATCGCATGCCAATTCATCTGCTTCAATGAAAGAAATTGCGATTGAGATATTCCATGAATTAAAAAAACCGATTGTAATTACCGCTTTAACCACCATTGGAGGAATGTTAGGCTTACTCTCACATGATATGCCTCCCGCTGCCGAACTGGGAGTTCTTTCATCTGCTGGTATTGGTATTGCGTTAGTGCTTAGCCTGTATATGATACCATTGTTACTCACTTTTTTAAATAAAGGCAGACCCACACATTCACATTCTAAACGTCAGAATTCATTTATCGATAAGGTACTAGGGAAATTCACCCATTGGGTAAGCCGTTATAATAAAAGGGTTATTATGGCTTTCTCACTCGTATCAATAATTAGCATTTGGGGCTTGTTTAACCTGCACGTTGATACAAATGTGGAAGAATATTTTATTGGCAAATCAGATATTAAGAAAGGCATTGATCTTGTCAACAATAAATTCGGTGGCTCCCAATATGTTTCCATTCTTTTTAAGGGTGATGTTTTATCGCCGGAAGCATTAAAGCGAATGGAGAAGTATACTGAAGAAATCAAAAAGCTTCCCATGGCCGGCAATATCATTTCGCCAAGTACATTCTTTAAAGAATTAAGCAAAGGTATGTTTGCGCCTGATGAAGATGGATATCTTAATTTGCCTGCATCAAAAGAAGAAGCAGTGCAATACCTCGAAATATTCTCGATGAGCGGATTTGATGAACAAATAGCTCAATTCATTGATTACAATTATAAGCACTCGAGAATACTGGTTAGCATGAAAGATGGAAGTAATCAAACCGGCAAAGCTATTTTGAAGGCGCTCGCTGATATAACAGAGAACGATCCTCAATTGGTAAGTATTAGTGGGCCTGGCCTGTCGAAAATACAAATTGCAGATATGGTGATCAATGGCCAGAAGTCCTCATTACTGTTGGCATTTGTAATCATCTTTATATTGCTGGCCCTTATTTTTAAATCTGTATCAGCAGGTATACATGCAAGCCTGCCACTGGTTCTATCCACATTGTTTTTATTCGGATTGATGGGAATAGTTAATATTCCTCTTGACATTGCCACAACCTTACTATCATCTATTATGATTGGTGTTGGTGTTGATTATACCATACATTTTTTGTGGCGATATAAAAGTGAATATGCCATGTCGAAAAATATTGATACAGCTATTTCAAATACTTTTAAAACTACAGGACGAGGTATTGTTTTCAATGCCATGTCTGTAATTATCGGCTTCTCGGCTCTTATATTTTCAAATTTTGCACCATTACGATTCTTTGGGTTTTTAGTAGTTGTTTCCATATTCTCTTGTTTAATGTGTGCGCTGCTATTAATACCTGCCATTATAAAAACCATTAACCCTGCTTATCTGAAAAAGTAACCTGTAATTATGAAAAAATTATTAACCTATACACTCTTCATTCTTGTTTGCTGCTCATTTGCAGATAGTGGCTTCACGGCCAAACAACTAATCAATAGCTCAAAAAGCAAATTAGCACTTAAAAATGTGCACCTGGCATTGGAGCTTGTCACCACAGACAATAAAGACATCAGCAAAACAAAAGAGCTTACAGTTGATTTTGCAGAGTTTGGAGAACAAAAAAAGGTAAAGATTGAAATAACAGCACCTCATCATGTTTCGGGCACGAAGATTATCACAACAGACTACCCCAACAAGAAAGGTTTAATTGAGATATTCGTTCCGGCCACCGGAAAAATTCAACGCATCAAAGCCAATAAGTTCAACATGAAAATCATTGGAAGCGAAGTGCCTATTAATCAATTCAGCAATATTATTGGTGGTGATTTCAATTTTAAAAAAGAAGGTACAATTCTGATAAATGACGAGGAATGCTATAAAATTATAATTGAAAATTCCGAAAGTAAAAGTTATGGTATCGCTTATATCTCTGTTCAGGATCAATATTTATTAAGGCTTGAGCAATACCACACAAACAATAAACTTCTGAAAGTTACAGAACTGTCTGAATATATTAAAATTACTAACTCGAAAGATAAATACTATCCCAAACATATTTCGGTTAAAAACATGCGAAATGGCAAGAGTTCCAGAATGCTAATTCGCGAAGTAAAATACCTCAGTCAATTAAACCTGGAGGATTTTGAACTAACTGCTGATTTATAAGCTATGATTTCCTTCTCGTCCATAGAACCAATATATTACCTGCTACCCCTAATCGGATTTGTAGTTGGTTTCCTGGGCACCGTTGTTGGTGGCGGTGGTGGTATTTTCTTTATGCCAATACTTATCTTGTTATACGGAGTCTCGTCTCAAACAGCCATTGCAACTTCTTTGGTTGCTACGATACCTATCGGATTGGCAGGAACAATGGGACATCTGAAAAAAGGTAACATCGATTTAAAACTAGGCTTATTTTTCTCCATTGCAGGAATATTTGGAGCAATCGCAGGCACGTATATTACAAGCATTACCAGTTCAGAAGTATTAAAAACCAGTTATGGCGTGTATGCCATTTTTATGGCAATCAGTATTACATACCGCTGGTTAATGAAAAACAAAACAGAAAGACATAACAGCTCTTCTCAGATTTATAACATCAAATCCACACTATTTGGGTTATCGGGAGGAGTTGTATCAGGTATGTTTGGTACCAGTGGAACTGCCCCGGTTATTGCCGGATTGCTAAGTATGGATATTTCATTAAAAGTGGTCATCGGCACTTCATTAATGATCGTACTATCTAACGGAGTTTCAGCAACGCTGGCGCATTTCGTAGTTGGAAAAATAGATTTAACCTTGGTTGCCTTTCTGACTATAGGCTCGCTGATTGGGGCAATAATGGGACCTCAATTACTTTCAAAAGTCAATACTGAAAATAAAGAATCAAAAGCCAGATACCTGTTTGCAGGGGTTTTACTGACAATTGGAATATTAATGATTGTAAAATAAAGACATATTAATGATTAAAATTATCTATTTCATTATACTAAGCTATTTCGTACTTGGAGGGATTGGTTTCTATTTTATCAATCGTAAAAGAGAAGCTGATATAGCACGTAAAAGCTATACTAAGTTTATCACCTACTTTTTTATTATACACATCCTGTTTTTCAGCATCGTTATAAACCCTGTGTATTTTAATATTATGGCTATAGCAATAATTGCCATGGGTGCGGTTGAATTATTCAAGCTATATAAACAATCGGCTTTTCAAAACACGCTTTTCTACATCCTCTCCAATATCGTATTTGCAGCTTCAAGTATTGGCTTTCTATATTTCAGCAAACTACCAAAAGAAGTCATTTTATTTTCATTTCTGATTCTATCAATATTTGACAGTTTTAGCCAGATAAGTGGTCAACTCTGGGGTAAGACAAAGCTATTACCAACCATCAGTCCTAATAAAACCCTTGGTGGATTAATTGGAGGGGCAATTACGGCAATCGCCAGTGCCTATCTCTTAAAAGGTCTTTACGAAGCAACGGTGATTAATACCATTATTCTGGTGTTGGGAATTGTACTGTTTGCCTTTTTAGGCGATATAGCATCATCCTTCTTTAAGCGAAAATACAAAGTAAAAGATTACAGCAATTTAATACCCGGTCATGGCGGTTTCCTTGATCGTTTTGATAGCCTTATTGCGGGTGGATTATGGGTTACAATCTACTTTCAATCAATTCAATTATAACAGCTTTAAATAAAACTAATGACAAATATTATAGTATTAGCAGCGATTTACTTGATAGGAATAAGTATCCTTCTCGGCTTTAATGAACTCAACTACCGTAGAAATAAGATTCAAGGAGAAATCACACGTAAATTTGCTCACTTTGCTTCTGTACTGGCTGTAATTCCTCTACCCTATATGTTCGATTCTCATTGGTACATATTAGTATTGGCCATTATATTCTTTGCTGTATTGTTTTTTACGCAACTCAGCAAGCAGCTAAAGTCGATTCATGATATTAAAAGAAAATCAATAGGCAGTTATCTATTGCCCATCTCAATATATGTAACATTTTTAATTGCAAATAAACTGGATGATAAATTCATCTACATTCTACCCATGCTGATTCTGGCTGTTTGCGACCCAATGGCAGCCATTCTCGGCATGAACATTAAAAAATACAATGGTCAGATAAAAATCGCAGGTTACAAATTCACAAAAACCTGGTTAGGCTCAGGAGCTTTTTTTGCCATGAGCCTGGTAATAAGCTTAATTGCCTTGTACTATCACAGAGGTGTATTTGACATCGAAACACTCTCGCTATCATTAATCATTGCCTTTGTCAGCATGCTTGGAGAGCTATTTAGCTGGAGAGGCTCTGATAATCTGACTATTCCTTTAAGTGTGGTACTGATCCTAACACTTTTCCAGTAATAAAACAGCAACAAAATAACATTCAATATATGAAGAAGATAATTATAAATGGGGCAAATGGATATGTAGCTTCTAATTTCATTAATCAGTTATTACATCATGAATATGAAATAATAGCACTGGTTAGAGGAAACAAGAAACTAACAGCCAATGAGAGAATGAATCAGGTTCTTTCTCATTTGAATGATAAAGATTTTTCCGGCAATAAAAAGCTTAAAGTCATTAACTATTCTTTGAATGATGAAAATTTCGACATCCCTGAAGAAGAATTAAAAACTATTTTTAGCGGAGAGATTGAATATTACCATTTTGCCGCCAGCTTAAAGTACGACTTCAAATCAAAAGACGAAATATTCAGAACAAATATCGACGGCGTAAAAAATTCTTTATCCATTTATAAAAAATATACCTCTGAAAATTCAAGATTCTTTTTCATCAGCACTGCCTATTCTTGTGGTAAATACAATGGTGAATACAAGGAACAATTTCATGACAACGAGGATATCTCGGCATTCAGAAATTACTACGAACAATCAAAAAGATTTGCTGAGAACGTCATTAGAGAATTTGGTCAGAACAACAATATTAACACTCACATTATACGCCTGTCGCAAGTTGTGGGAGATAGTGAAACAGGAATCACAAAAACTGACTATGGCATTTTTGACTTTGCCAAAAGAATGCATAGTATATCAACGCGTTACCCCAATAAAGAAATAAGGGTTAAAGTTGATCCTGAAGCTACGCAAAACCTGATTCCCATCAATTTAGTTATTCGATATTTAATGCGAACTGTTGAAGCTTCAGAGGTACCTCAGATATTAAATCTTACTGCTAAACAGTCCATTCAAAACACTATAATATTAGATGGTTTATCAACATTGATTCCTATAAAGCTAATACCGGTACCGGAACTTAAAAAAGAGGAAATGTCAGCAATCGAAAGACTGGTATCTGTTGGTATGTCATTTACGGGCAGTTACATTGATACAGATTTAAAATGGGAAACCAACAATCTTGATGCTTTGATTCCCATTGAAAACGGGAATAGCGAAGATAAAGCCATCCTTAAAATGCTCAAGTACTTTATTGATAGCCTTGATTCTTCAAGAATTGATAATGAAGTAAATATAGCCAGTTAAAACACTATTTAAATCATAAAACATGAAACAACTTATAATTAAGGGCGAAAACGTTATCAACCTTCCAAACTTCATCAGTTTATACCGTTTGCTTGTGTTTCCTGTCATATTATACATGGCCTTAACCGGAAATGAGCAGTGGTTTGTCATCTTACTTTGTGTCAGTTTAATCAGTGATATACTGGATGGTAATTTAGCCCGCTACCTGAAGCTTCAAACGAACTTTGGTGCTGCCCTGGATAATCTGGCTGACATCTGCACCTATGCCATGGCTCTATTGGGCTTATTTATATTTAAATGGGATGTGATTGAGCCGCATGCTCTAATACTTTACATTTTCCTATCTGTTTTTGTATTAAGCTACATCGTTTCCTTTATCCGATTTGGTAAAATACCCGGGTTACATCTCTATTCAGCAGTTTCAGCCGGATACATTCAAGGTATATTCTTCTTTATACTTTTTGTGTTTGGCTTCTACCCCTGGATGTACTACTTAGCTATTGGATGGGGTGCTATAGCTTACGTAGAGAAAATTCTGGTATTGTTTAAGCTTGATGATATTCGAATTGGTGTTAAAGGACTTTACTGGCTTTATAAAAAAGAAAATAGCAAGTAATTATTTGTTGGATTTATGGTGTTGAAAATCGCTATTTTTATTATTGTTGCCTTCTCTTCTGTAAATATTTATTCACAGCAGGTTTCCGGTTATGTCAGGGATAGAGATACAAAGGAACCCATTCCGTTTGCCAGTGTGTACCTAAAAAATACTCAGCAGGGAATTATGACGGATTTGGACGGATATTTTGAAATTTCTTCACCTCAAGGTGATACAATCCGTATTTCATCTGTTGGATACATACCAACCGAAAAGGCAATAAAAAGGTATTCAAATCAAAATATTATTTTATACCTCTCAAAAGACGTAATGGAAATAGATGATGTTACTGTAAAGGCTAAGTTGCCCATTACAAAAGTTATTTTCAAACGCATCCAAAAACATAAAAAGCAAAACAGGGAGCAAGTTCGAAATGTAAAAGATTATAAAGCTGTTAAAAACACAACTGTTTATATGGCGCTTGATACAAGTTCTACGGTAACCCGCATTTTTGATGATATCAATGAGGTTACCGTAGAACTGGAAAACCAAAGTTTACGCTTCTCCCCTATTTACCTGTATGAAGAAGCACTTCAATCTAACGGTGGTAATGATACTATAGTTTATAACAGGAAAGACGGCATCTTTCCCCGCATAAACCAGGCGATTGAAACTTACATATTACAAAATGTAGTGGTTGATCTGGATTTCTATAAAGATCAGATATATATAATGGATCGTGGATTTGTTTCGCCGATCAGCAACAACGCAATGCTATATTATAACTTGTATTTTAATGACAGTACAAGAGTAGGTAATCAAAAATACTACCACTTCACATTTGCTCCTAAGAACAAATACAATTCGCTCTTTTCAGGCCAGTTTACAGTTGAAGAAGGCAGCTATGCACTTACAAAGGTAAAAGCGCATATCTCAAGAGAAGCCAACCTTAATTTTGTAAATGGTTTTAGTGCCCAAGTGTTATATCAAAAACTACCTGACGGGAAATGGTTTTACGATCAACAAGAGATTGACCTTAATATGTCACTATCCTTAAACAAGGATACGGCTGTTGTTTCATACAATTCAGAAAGGGTTAACAATGTTTCAAGTGGCAACTGGTTAATCAATAAATCAACCTTTTATTCAACATCAGATGAACTAAATAGCATCAAACCAAAAGAATGGAAAGATCAGCAAGCCTTTAGTTATAATCGGTTAGGGGAAGAAACCTATAAAAGGGTTAATAACCTGAAAGATAACGATTATGTAAAGGCTGTAGATGCTATCGGAGGAATGGCCTTGTCGAGTTATCTGAATATGGGTAAGCTGGATATTGGGCCGGTTTTTAGTATTTATAGTACCAATACCATCGAAGGTAACCGCATAACAGTACCTCTTAGGACCAGCGAGGAGTTATTTGAAAGTTTTTACGTAGGCGGTTTCTTAGGATATGGTTCCAAGAGTGAAGAGTTTAAATACGGTGCTAATATTGCTGTCAGACCTCTGCCAAAAGATAAATTCATTTTACGATTCAGTTATGAAGATGATTACAACTTGGTTTCGCAGGATAAATTTCTTCCATTCATTAAAAACAACCCCAATGTAAAAGGCAATAGCAACTTTATCGCCTCTTTTACAACAAGGGAAAGGAATCCTTACCTGAAGGAAGAACAGAAGATTGATTTTAAAATTGAATACAACGCTGAGAATGACTTTCACATTGAACTGTCGCCCTACCATATGAAGAGTACCAGCACACCGGCCGTTAAGTTTACCAAGGATAATGTTGACTATCCCAATTATAAAAATTATGGTATACTGATGAATATGCGTTATGCCTTCGGGCAGGATTACGACCTGTATTTCTTCAATCGGGTGTATTACTCCACTCCCACCCCAATTGTTAACCTGGCATTTGATTTTGGTAAAACAGATGTAAATAATGAAGGTATGTATGGTCAGATTCATGGTTCTGTACAGGGACGTTTAATATTTGGCCAGGTATTTATGAATTATATGCTAAACGGAGGTTACCTGTTTGGTGATGCACCATACGATCTTTTAGATCAACCCGTTGGTTCCATGTCACTGGGCTATGCAAAATACCGCTTTAACCTGCTGCACCATGCCGCCATGGCGCATAATCTATACACCAATACACACCTGCATTTTAATGGGGGTGGAATTATTCTGAATCGATTACCGTTAATAAAAAAATTAAAACTGCGCGAGGTGGTTTCTTTTAAAGGACATTGGGGAGAGCTTAATGGCTCTTATAAAGGGGTGTTTGATCTACCTGATTATTATTCAAACGATTCAAGTACTCCATACGCAGAAATTGGATTTGGCTTTACAAATATATTTAAAGTACTACGCGTTGAATACGTCCGTTTATTAGGCAACACTTACCAAAACAAAGATTACACTGATAAGCATGGAATATTCTTTAGAGCTGAAATGAGTTTTTAATTCTGACCTTGATTTACATGAAAAACATAAAAAACAAAGTTGTATGGATTACCGGGGCATCATCCGGAATTGGTGAGGAGCTGGCCTTTTTAATGGCCAAAGAGGGTGCTTTCCCGGTGCTAATTGCTCGTAATAAAGAGAAGCTACAATTAGTAAAAGAAACGTGTTTACAGCACACTGAAAAGTGTTGGGCATACTCAATGGATTTATCCAATGTTGATGAATTACCTGCTTTTGTAGAAAAGGTATTTAGTGAGACCGATCCAATCGACATACTGATTAACAATGCCGGCAGGAGTCAACGGTCATTAGCGATTGACACACCTTTGCAAAATGATCGTAACATTATGGAGCTTAATTTTTTTAGCGTCATTTCACTGACCAAACTGGTATTACCTCACATGTTAAAGCATAATTCAGGTCACATCGTAACCATTAGCAGTATTATTGGAAAGTTTGGCTTTCCCTGGCGAACAGCTTATGCTGCCTCTAAACATGCATTGCAAGGCTATTTTGAGTCGTTAAGAGCAGAATTGAACAGCTCAAATATCAATGTAACGATTGTCTCTCCCGGCAGGATAAAAACTAACATTTCGCTTCATGCACTCACCGAAAATGGTGAATCATATAATAAAATGGATAAAGGGCAGGAAAATGGATTACACGTTGATAAGTGCGCCCGGAGAATTGTAAAAGCCATTCGAAAGAATGAAAAGGACATTCTTGTTGGCAAAAGCGAATTACTCATGGTTTATATACGAAAATTTTTCCCGGTACTATTCCACCGGATGGTAACTAAAATAAATAATTAAAGATAATAGACATGAAAAAGAATTTATGTGGCATCCAGCAAGTTGGAATCGGA